>NZ_JBHYWP010000008.1:70433-112010 GCF_042751845.1 Streptomyces sp. NPDC059398
GCCCGGGGGGGGCGGGGGGGGGGGCGGGGGGGGGGGGGGGGGGGGCGGGGGGGGGGGGGGGGCCCCCCCCCCCCCCCGGGCCGCGTGGGGCGAGCAGACCGGTGTTCCCGGTGCGGGAATCGCCGCGCAGCACCCGCTCGCGCACGTCCAGGTGGATGCGCACGCGCACCCGGTCGTGGGGCGCGGCGGTCACGTCGGGTGTGTGCGACCAGGCCGCGTCGATGGAGGTTTTCAGCTGGAGCAGGTCGCGGGGCATGATCCGCAGGTACGGCGAGGACGTGAACGGCGCCTGGTGGTCCATGTCGACCTGGACCCGGCCCGCGTTGTCGATGCCGAAGGCGGACATCAGCGAGTTGTCGTCGTAGACCGGCCGGAACGGCGTCCCCGGCCGCGCCTCGCGGTACTGGTCCTGGAAGCCGAGCAGATGTCCGGCCTCGTGGGCGATGACGATCGCTTTGTCGAATCCCTTGCTGCCCGGATCAGGGATGTACCAGGTACCGCTGTCGTCCCGGCCCGATCTGTGGGGGTCGGCGTGCAGTCTGACCGAGCGGTGCGCCTGGGCCGGGCTGTCCACGAACTCTATGGCCACATGGAGCAGATCGCCGTTCGGCAACCGGTGACCCGGACGGTTGTAGTAGGTGTCGATGCCCCGCGCGGCCAGCTCCCTGGCATGGATGACGTGGTTTTCGGTGGCGCCCTGCTGGACGTCCAGGTACACCCGGATGGTGACGTCGGCGCGGACGTCTCCGTCGCCGAGCTGGATGCGCTCCACGGCGAAACCGCGCTCCCGGACCGAGGCGGCGGCCCCTCCCAGCTCCCTGGTCCGCTCGCTGGGCGGACGGACCTCGACCGTACCCAGCGATCGCTCCGCGGGGAGGCCGGCGACGGCGTGCTGGGCAGCGGGTGCGTGCTGCGGCGGGGTGGGTTCCGGGGCCTCGTGCGCACCGGTGTGCTGTATGTGTGGCG
Source organism: Streptomyces sp. NPDC059398 (assembly GCF_042751845.1). Classification (NCBI taxonomy): domain Bacteria; kingdom Bacillati; phylum Actinomycetota; class Actinomycetes; order Kitasatosporales; family Streptomycetaceae; genus Streptomyces; species Streptomyces sp. NPDC059398. The sequence goes on from NZ_JBHYWP010000008.1 coordinate 71,400, forward strand.
CCATGGCCGGCGAGAGGTTCGGGACGCTCGCCGACTCGGTGCGCGGACGCGCGGCGGTCGGCTCCCTCGTCCCGTCGAAGTGCGAGCCGTTCTGCCGGAGGTGTACGGACAGCGGCGCGCCGGCCCCCGGCGGAGGCTGGAACCGGTCCGTCCCGCCGGGGTCCGTGCCGGACGGCGCGGTGTGCACGGTGAGGTCCACCCCGAACGTCCCGGCGAGCAGCGGCAGGAAGCTCTTCGACCAGGGGGATTCCCCGCTGTGCTCCCATGCGGCGACGGCCGCCTTCACCTCCTTGAACAGGAGGTTCTGGGCCCGGTGCGCGGCGCGCGGGTTGCCCGGGGTGAACTCCGGGAGGAGATCGGGGAGCAGCTCGGCGAGCCCGTGGGGGCCCAGGTCCCGTACATGGGCGTGCACGGCCTCCTTCATGCCGAGCACCAGGGTGTGCAGGCCCTGGTGGTGCTCGACGCCGGAAGCGGCGGAGGCGGCGGCCCGCAGCCGGTCGGGGGAGCCGACCAGGTCCCGCAGCCCCCGCCCGATGTGGGGGAGCTTCGGCCCGACCGCCTCGGGGGCGCTGACCAGCAGCGAAGTGAGCTGCGAATAGCCGTCGTCCGGCACCTTGAGCACCGGGCGGGGCGTACCGGGTTCGGGCCCGAGGTCGGACCCCTCCTCGTCGGACCCGTAGTCGGTGTCGGTGTCGGTGTCGTCGTCGGACGGCAGGTCCTGCGGCGGCCTCAGATCCCTGGTCTGGTCCACATGCCGGTAGTGGCCGTCCTTCAGCAGCAGTTCGACCCCGCCGGCGCCCTCTCCGCCCGTGGCCTCGCCCCCGTCGGGCATGAACGTATGGCGCCTGCCGTCCACCAGCACCGTCACCGGCACGCCGAACAGCCGGGCGGCCAGCGGCGGGTAGAGGTCACCCGCGCTGTACTCGGCGGCCGTCTTCTCGTCGGCGGGCCGCTCCGTCTGCGACGCGGCGAGCGCGGTCCGCTGCTCCGGGGGCAGTACGGCACGGTGGTTCGCGGTCGCGGCACCCGCCGAGTGCGGAATCCACCTGCCTTCCTTGTACTCCCGGCTCTGGGCGCTGGTGCCGTCCACCAGGCTCCCCAGCCCGGCCGCGCGGACCTCTTCCTCCTCGAACTTGTCGGTGAGGTCCGGGTGGGTGTAATCCGCCAGCGGGCTGTTCCCGCCCTCGCGGAGGGTCTTCCCGAAGAGGGTGCGCAGCTCGCCCGCGACACCGGAGAGGTCGCGGCCGGAGGGGACCGTGATGTCCTGCCGCGCCAGCAGGTCCGGGTCGATCCGGACCAGGTGTTCCGCCAGGGAGTGGAAGAAGCCGTTGCCGTCGTGCCGGACCGGGCCGACCGGGTGGATCCGCCCGGACGCCATGTCCTCCAGGCCGATGATCTCGCCCTGCTCGTCGTTGGACTCGGTGTACTCGGCCGGGTGTTCCGGCTTCTTCACCCCGTGGTCGTGCTCCACGGACTCGTCGTAGGCCCGCCCATCGGGTTCCGGGGTGCCGGCGCGCTCGCTCTCCGGACGCCGGTACCAGTCGTTGAGGGCGTCGGCGGCCGACCGCAGCGCGTGGTAGTGCTCTCCGGCGGCCTTCAGCTTCGTCGCCAGCGACTCCAGCTCCGGCCGGACCGTCTCCCGTACCTCGGCCAGTTCGGTTCGCGCCGCGCTCAGCGCCTGTTCCGCCACCCGCCGTTCCTCGGGAGCGGTCGCCATGTCCCGCCGGTGCCGCGCGTCCCGCACCGCGAACGCCAGGTCGGTGAGCGGACGGTGGGCGCTCCAGTACGCGTCGTGGTTGGCCTTCCACGTTTTCCACCCCTTGGCCACGTCGTCCCACTGGGTGGAGAGTTTCGCGGGGTGGTTCTGCGGGGTGATGAGCCCCAGGTCGCGGGCCACGTCCTCACGGATCCACGCGAGCGCCCTGGTGTCCGCCACACCGGCCTGGAGGCCCGCCGGGTCGTAGCCGTCCCCGGCCAGGCTGCGGGCCGCCAGCCGGCCGACGGTGCCGTCCTGGATGTGGCGGTGCACCCCGGCCACGGCCAGCCACTTGGTGGGTACGGAGAAGAGGAACGCCCGCCCGGTGTTCGGCTTCATATTGATCTTGGCGGCGGTCGCCTCGTTGAACTTGTACTCCTCCGACGAGCCGACGCCGGGCGCGACGACCGGGGTGATCTGGTAGGTCGTCTTGTGCGAGTCGGCCCCGATCGCGTCGCCGCCAAGCCCGCCCGTCCCGCCGCTGGACCGCCCCTCACCCACGTCGAAGCTCTCACCTGTGCCGGTGGCGTACTCCATCCGTACGTCCGCCGTCGCGAGGAGTTCGGCCCGCGACAGGTCGAAGGCCGGGTGGAGCTGGAGGGTTCCGGTGGCACCGCCGATGACGGTGTCGTCGACCAGACCGAGCGGCTGGTAGCCGTTCTCGTGCAGCGCGGAACCGTCGATGAGCGCACCGGTCAGGGACAGCTCGTTGGTGCCGGCCGTCAGGGTGTCGCCGCCGCCCCGGCCGGGCGACAGCAGTTTGAGTGCCGCGGCCCTGGCACGCGCCTGGGTCAGCTGCTCACCGGTGAGCCGCACGTCGGGCTCTCGCCCCTGGCCCGCGTAATCCCCGTTGAAAGACCCGTTCTCGGCCTTCGCCAGGGTGAGATGGGCCAGGTGCTCGACGTTCGTGGAGCCGAGCACCCGGGTGAAGTGCACCCCGTTGCCGGGCGTCAGCCCGGCGGGGCGGCCGTTGTTGGACAAGTGCCGGGTGATGTGTGCGCCGATGTTCTCCGGCGTCACGGTCTTCGCCCCCCACACCTCCACCGCGGCGGGCTGCGGGAGGCGGACGGCGCCTCCGGCGTCCGCGCCCGGCTTGAGCAGCGCCAGCGGCTCCTGGCTCTTCGCGCTGCCCGCGGACCAGGTGTGCGACTGCACGACGTGGTCCTTGTGGTCCCGGATCTCGACCTCGACGTTGTACGAGGTGGAGACGGTGGCGAGGGGGCCGGGGATGACGGTCGTCTGCGACACCGTGGCCGACTCCGAGCCGGTGTGGCCGCCGCTCTTTCCGCGTGAGTCGCTGGAGTTACCGACCGGGCCGCCCATCGAACCGGTCGGCCCGGTGACGCGTTCTGTGGCGTTCGAGGAGATGCCGCCGGAGCGGGTGACGCCCCGCGACGCACTGTTGCTGGTGGTGACGGAGTGACCGTTCTCCATATCGCCGAAGCCGAAGTCCTCGACCGTCCGGTCGCCGGGGACCTGCCGCACCGTCACCCGGTAGTTCTTGCCCCCGACAGGGAGGCTGTCGGTGAAACCGCGCCAGGGCGCGCGGCCCCGGTACTGCTGTGGAATGCCGGACTCGACCATGGCCTGCCCGTGCCGTTCCGACAGCATCGTCCTGACGGCCTCCAGGCTGTTGCGGGTGAACCGCAGACTGCGCAGGGTGCGCATCAGCCGGGCCTGCTCCGTCTGTCCGGTGTGCTGCTCGCCCGGCGCCGTGACCGTCTGCTCCGTGTGCTGCTCGCGCGGCGCCGACACCGGGAAGACCCCGAGCGGGCTCTCCTTGAACCACGAGGGGTGCGACCAGGCCCCGGCCCCATCGGCGAGGCTTGCCACCCTCTCGATACCCGTGTTGAACAGACCGAGCGCGTGAGCGGACTGTTCCGACACCAGCCCGCGCCAGCCGTTCGCCTTCGCCACCAGCTGCCCGCTCCACGCGGGCAGCTTCGAGCGGAACGGGCTGAGGACGCCGAGCTTGTCGCCGGACATCTCGAAGCGGTACTGCGTGTCCGCGGTGACCGGGACCCAGTAGCCGTTCTCCGGAACGACATTGACGGACCGGCCGGTGGTCCGGCCGCCGCCCTTCGACGTCATGCTGGAACGCTGGTACGGGGTGGCGCCGAAGCCGTAACGCGTCGTGGTGGGCACACCGGTGTCCTGCGCGGGGAAGTGCCCCGCGTTCAGGTCGAACGACAGCACCCAGCCCTTGCCGTCCCCTCCGGAGACCGTCAGGTCCAGGCTCCGGTTCTGCTCCGGCCTGAGGTCGACGGGGCCGCTCACGGCGGTCGGATTCCCCCGCTGCCCGACGAGGCGGATGTCACCCGTCGCGCCGTACAGGAAACCGGGGGCGCGTACGTCGTTGAGCTGCTTGCCCGTCGGGGAGAACACCTGGTCGGCGTCGGCGGTCAGCGACATCGAGCCGAAGGCGTTCTTCATCCGCTCGTGCTGGCTCGTCCCCGCGGTCGTCAGCGACCACTCTCCGCGGGTGGCCCGGTCCGCCACCAGGGGACCCGCCGCCTGCATGTGCGGGTCCGTCGGCACGTGGACGGTGATGACCGGGATGTCCTTCAGCGAGTCCGTGAGCTGCCACTGCGACGGCGCCCACAGGTCCTCGGTCTCGGTCAGCGGGTCCAGCGCCCTGGACGTGGTCTCGCGGCCGGACGTGTACGGGTTGGCCGCGCCCTCCCTGTGCGGGTCGATCTTCGGCGTGTGCTGCTCGGAGAGATGCAGCAGCACACTGAACTTCCCGAGGGTCCTGTCCGGGCCGACCACAGTGGCCGGTTCGTGGATCTTGCGCCCCGCCTGGCCGAACGAGAGCACCCGGTACGGCGTGTGCCACTGGTGAACGCCCACCAGCTCGGCTCTGAACACGCCCCTCGCCAGATAGGAATGAATCCCGGCCGGGGTCGCCGTCGCGTCCTCGCGGCCGGCCGTCGACATGGTGCCGTTGCTGCGGGTGTGCTGGCGGGTCGCGCCGGCCTTGGCCCCCAGTACGCCGATGTGGTCCGGCGTACCGGTACGGAACGTCTCGTTCGAGCGCAGTTCGGCGGTGCCGGTCGCCTGGGCCCCGAAGGTGTGCGTGGTGCTGTGGGCGTTTCCCACGCGTTCACCGGCGTTGTTGGTCTGGCGGGTCAGCTCGTCACGGTCGGTGCCCCGGTAGACCGGCGGGCCAAGCTCGGCCTTCAGTTTCAGTTCGAAGAAGTGCTGCTTGGTCAGGTTGCTGCCGAACAGTTTGACGGACAGCCCGTCGTGGGCGAGTTCGTTGAGAGTCACCGCCAGGTTCCGCTCGTCGAACTTCGCCATGATGATGCGGGTGTTGGCCTCGGCCCGGCTCCGCTCGCCACTGATGGCCTGGGTGAACCTGGTCCAGCGACCGCGCAGATTGGCCCTGTCCGTGCCCGGACGGGGGGTGACCAGCACCGAGTCGCCGTGCCTCCTGTTGATCCAGTCGAGCACCCCGTCGACGAGTGCGTTCGGGGACTCCGGGTCCCCGGGGTGGTGGCCGTCGATGGTGAGGTCGGTGGCCCTGGTGTGGGTCAGGTCGTAGTCGCCCTCGCGCCAGTGCGCGGGCAGCGGTGGCTCGCTGCCCTCGGGACGGGTGTGGATGTCGGGGTCCCAGCCCGCCCGCTCGCGCGCCTCGCGCACCGGCAGCCGTACGAGACTCCAGGTGTCGAAGGTCTCCGTGCGGCCATCGAAGGTGACGGGGACCTTCAGCTCCTGGAGGTAGAGGGCCGTCGGTCCCCCCTTGACCCGCCCGGTGATCTTGCGGCCCACGTTCCCGCCCTGGAGGGTGACCTCGCTGGAGTCGTGGCTGTACTGCAGGGTGAGCCCGAGCTGCATGAAGATGTGCGGCGCCTGTGCGGTCGGGATGGCGAATCGCGAACCGCCGAAGAAGGCCACCACGTAACGCCGGTTGTCCTGGACCAGGATCTCGTTCTTCACGGTGATGGCGTCCGTGATGCGCATCTCCGCGTCGTCCACCACCTCGATCAGATGGTGCTCGCCGGATATCGACCTGCCCACCTGGAAGCTGCCGGCGGACGTGCCGTTGCGCCGCCGCACGTCGAGCGGTGGCAGCGGCCCGCGGGCCATCTCGTCGGACCTGCCGTGGAAGTGGTCCGTGCTGAAGTAGTCGCTGAGCTGCTTGTGCTTGTACCCGCCCGGCCGGGCGCCGATCCGCTGGACCGCCCAGTCGAAGATGCCCCTCACCGGTCCGAAGCCCTCGGTGTTCGGGGAGCCCAGCGGCGAGCCGGGCGGCGGGGTGAAGTTGCGCGGGACGCGCATCTCCGTCTCCTTCGGCACGGCGGAGCCCTTGGAGACCCGGGTCGTCATACCGTTCCTGACGCCCGTACCGAACGGTTCGATGTGCGGGTTCTCGTGGAAATCGACCTGGTAGTAGACGTCCTGCCGGAAGGACTCGCTGCCGCCCGTCGTGCGTGTCTCCCGCTGGTACGAACGCTGGTCGTGGGTGCCGACGACATGCTTCTGGGTGTGGCCGGCGCCCCCGCGGATCTCCACCAGCACACGGGTGGTGGACGGCAGAGCCCCGGTGGTGAGACCCAGTTGCGCCCCGGTGCCCCGGGAGGTGCCGGTGTTCGTACCGGTCTGCTGCTGGAACTGCTGGGACGTGTCCAGCTTGTGCGGGTCGCGGGCCTCCGGGTCCGGATGGTGGGTCCACCTGTCGGCGTACGGGACGGCCTTGACGGTCATCACGGTCCGCTTCGCCCTGGTGAGGCTCACCTTGAGGGAGTTGGGGACGCTGTGCTTGACCACGAAGCGGCGGCCCTCACCGAGGAACGAGCCCGGGTTCCTGGCCAGTGCGTCGTCGATCTCCCTGATCACGGAGGAGTCGGCACGTTCGCGGCCGAGCCTGCGGTTGAGCTGGTTGTGCAGAGTGCGGCCGATGCTCTCGCCCTGGTGGGGCTGGTGCAGCTCGGTGTTGCTGTGGCCGGTTGCGGAGCCGGTGGGGAGCGGCGTCGTCCGGGCGCAGGGATTCTTGACGTACTGGCGCACGTCGTGCTGCCAGAGGGGAGGGCGGGGGCCGTCATCCGGGACCTGCTTGGGGCCCTGCGCGGGCGGCGTCAGGGCGGGGTCGTGCGCGGGGGCGTCGCCCGGATTCTGCTGTTCGGTCTGCTGTTCGGTCTGCTGGTGCTGGGCCGACTGCTGTCGCTCTACGGCTTGTTGTCCGGGCTGCTGTTGCCCGCCGGGCTGGTGCTGCTCGGTGGAGACGAGGGCGTTGTGGGGCAGCGGCTCCACCGGGGAGGACGCTGCATCCGTGACCGCCTCCGTGATCTCGTCCACCGTGGAGTCCGTGTGTGTGACCGGTTCGGTGGTCCGCGTGAGCGACGAGTCGAACTGGGTGGGGCCGGCCTCCGTGGATGTGGGGCGCCGCAGGGGCTTCAGCTCGATGCTGCCGCTTCCGCCGTTGTCCGGCAGCAGCGGAGACCGGTTCGGACGGGGCGTCGCGGGCGACCCATGGGGCGTGCTGACCGTCGAGGTCTGGGCGGGCGACAGGTTCGGCGAAGTGGTCGGTGCCGGGCGGGCCTGGGGTACGGACGTGTTCGGCGCGGTCTGCGAGACCGGAGGGGCGACCGGCGTGACCGGGGCTTCGGACCGGTGCTCCGACTGCGAGGTGTCCGTGGGTGAAGTGTCCGTGTGTGAAGTGTCCGTGTGCCGCGCGTCGTTCGTGTGGTCGACGGTGCGGAGCGCCGTGTCCGACGAGGACGTCGCCACAGGCTTCACCGGTACCACCGGCTCGTGGGACGTGACCGGGTGGCCGGTGGTGGTGTCGCTTCCCGGGCCGTGCGCCGTGTCCGTCGTCGTCCCGCCGTACAGCGACTCCGTGTCGCTGTCGCTCAGATTGAAATAGTCGGGGTCGTCGTCCACGTCGAGATAATCGAGGCCATCGTCCTGGTTCTTGTCCTGTCCCAGGTCGAGGTCCTTGTCCAAGCCCTTGTCGAACGCGCCGTCGAGCCCCGACATGTCGAAGTGGTGGGACATGGAGTGCAGGACGGGGTGGACGAGGTAGACGTGTCCGGCGTGGCTCAGTCCACCGGTCAGCATGCCGGCGACGAACGTGTCCCACGACGTGGAGAAGCCGCCCTGGTAGATCAGGTTGTAGAAGCCCTCGCCGAGGTTCTGGCCGATGGACTCGACGAGCAGCCCACTGCCCACCTCGCCCAGCCGGAAGCGCTTGTTGCCCTGGTATCCCGCGTGCGTCAGGGCCTTGGGCATGTCGTCGGCGAGCGCCTTCAGCGCGGTCTTGTCGACCTTGCCGCTCAGCTCCTTGGTGAGCTCCTTGCTGAGCGCTTCCGCCGAGCCCTTGGCCGGGCCCGACCAGTGCTCGGTGACGGTCTTGGCCCAGGTCTTCCCGACCTCGCGGGCCTCCTCCTTCGTCAGCCCGTTGAAGGGGGTTTTGGCGAACTCCTTGCCCATGTTCTTGATGAAGTTCTCGCTCGCGCCCTTGGAGAACTCCTTGCCCCCGACCTTGGTGAAGCCCTTGGTGAGGTTGAGGTCGTGGTCGGCAAGGATCTTGGCCACGTTCTTGGCCAGGTCACCCGCGCCCTTGCCCCCGACCTTCTCCAGGGTCTTGAAGGCCGTGTTCAGTTCCCTGGTGAGGATCTTCGACAGGCCCGTGCCGATCTTGTTGCCCAGCCACTTGCCGAGCCCCGGGGCGAGCAGGCTGAGCGGACCGGTGGCCAGCCCCTGGATCGCGCCGAACTTGACGGCGTCCCACAGCAGCTTGTTGTCGAATTTGTCCCGGTTGCCCTGGCCGATCTGGACCAGCTGGATGATGCGGTCCATCGCTATGCCCATGCCGACCCCGAGGGCGACGTGCTGGGCGATCCTCTTGATCAGCTCCTTGATCAGGGCCTTGAGGAACAGCCGGGTGAAGAAGGTGCGCCAGCTCAGTTCCGACATCAGGGCTTCGCCGAAGCCGGGTACCCACGAGAACGCCATGGCGTACATGAACTCGGCCAGCAGCTCGATGAGCTGGGCGAGCATCATCCACTTCGTGTACTCGGCCTGGGTCGCGGTGTCCCGGGCGGCCTTCGCCATGGTCTTCGACTGCTCGGCCGCCACGTCGAGGAACGAGTCGTCGCCGCCCGCGATGACCTTGCCCAACTGGAGGAAGGCGTTGGCCGCGTCGCCCTCGAAGTTGTTCTGGATGCCCTGGAGCAACAGCACGAGCTGGTCGTCGAGCTGTTTGTAGTCCTCGCCCACCGAGTCGTAGAGCTCCGCCGCGTGGCGGAGCTCGTCCTCGTTGGCCTGTGGCCACTTCATGCCCGTGAGGGCGTGCATGATCCACTCGACTGCGGGATCGGGGGTCAGCATCCGTGCAGCCTCATTATGTGGTGGAGTCGCTCTGCCAGCTGTTCGCGAGGGCCTTGGCCTCGTCCTCGACCCGGTCGAACAGGCCCATCACGTCGGACCCCGTGTACCCGACCTGGTTGACCAGGGTCTTGAGCATGGTCAGCAGGTCGTGCAGATGGGTCATACCGGGGTCGATGGTCTTGTGGTACTGCTTGGCGATGTCGTCGTCCTTGCCGCCGCCATCGAGATTGATCTTGTCGATCTGATCCAGGTAGTCGCCGATCTGCTTGATCAGCGTCCCGATCTGCGGGTACTGCGCGAACTGCTGCTTGAGCTGGTCGACCGTGGTGATCTGCTCAGCCATCGGCCGTACCGCCCTTGCCCCTGGCCGCGGTGGACCGGCCGGCGCCCTTGCCCGTGCCGTTCCGGCCGGTGTCCGGTGTGTTGTCCGTACCCGCCGGTCCTGCCGGGCTCGGCCACATCTCCCGCAACGGGCCCATCAGATCGTCCAGTTCCGAGCCGCCCGTCATCGACTTGCGCAGGGCGGCGCCCGCCCCCTGGAACGGCGAAGCGGTCTCGCGGACCTTCTGCCCGGCCTGCTCCCTGGCCTGCCCGATGACCTCGACCAGCGCCGCGCCCAGCTCGGCCGGCGCCATGTCGCGGTAGCCGTCCGTATGGAACTTGATCTCCCGTACGTCGCCCTGGGCTCCCGCGACGACCGTCACCATCCGGTCCTTCGACTGCACGGTGACGGTGTACTCCGCCAGCTCACGCTGGGCCGCGATGAGGGAATCGCGGTGCTCCTGGAGCTTGCCCATCATCTCGTTGAGCTGTGACTGAAATCCGGAATCCATCAGCCGATCACTCCTGGTGTCGCTTCCTGGGACGTACCCCAGGTCTCTTCGTCCTCCGCCAGCCAGGTGCGGCGCTCGCGGTCCCGCCCGCCGCCCCCGCCGCCTCCGCCGCCACCCATGGGCGGCATCATCGGCTGGCCGTTGGACGACGTACGGTTCATCGCCGATGACTCCCTGACCGCGGTCTCGGCGGCGAGATCGGGCTCATTGGCCGAGGTGCGGCGGACGCGCTCGGAGAGCGAGGTCTTGGGGTCGCCGAGGCTCCGGCTGTTGGGGAGCCGCTCGTTGACCCGGGGCGGCCCCTCCTCCAGGTTCAGCTTGTTCCTGCCGCCGCCTCCGGCCTTGAACTCGTTGCCGGTCTCGGTACGAGCCTGACCGCGGACGTGGGAGAGAGCCTTCTGGTAGGCATTCTCCTGCGCGACCTCCTGAGCCTCCTGCGCCTTCCGCTGCTTCAACTGCTGCTGCTGGTTGAGCTGCTGCAGCTTCTGCTGCCTTTCCTGCAGCTCCTGCTGGTCCTTCAGCTGCTGCTGCTGGTTGAGTTTCTGCTGCTTGAGCTGCTTCTCCTGCAGTTCTTGCTGTTCTTTCAGCTGCTGCTTGCTGTTGCTGCCGCTGTTGCCGTTCACGTAGCTGTTGCTGCCGATGTGGGAGTTCGGCGGCGCTATGAGGGGCTTCTTGTCGGGACCCAGCAGCAGCTTGCCGTCGGGCCCGGTGATCGTGCGGTCCTTGTTGATGTGGGACCCGGGCGGGATCTGGGTTTCGTTGCCCTTCGAGTCCTTGATCGACTGGTTGTTATTGTCGAGCAGTGTGTTGTTCGCGCCGGTGTTGTTGCCGCCGATGTTCGGGGGGCCGTTCGTCTTCGACTGCGGCGGCGGGGGCGGGACGTTGGAATCGGTCTTCGGCGGCCCGGTGACCTTCGAGGTCGGGGGCGGCGGGGGCTGCTTCTTGTCGTCGTTGCCGCCGGGAGGCGCGTCGCCGTTGCCGGGAGGGGCGTCGGTGTCGTTGCCGCCGCCCGGCGGTGGGACGTCACCCGGCGGCTTGTCGCCGTTGTTCGTGTTGTTCCCGGGGGGCTTCGGCGCGTCGAGGTCGCGGTAGGGCGGCGCGGGGAGGGCGCTCGACGGGAGCATTGCGATGGCTGTCTGGTACTGCGAGTCCAACTTTGCCAGAGAGTCGTTGGCGCTGGTGTCCAGCGGGGACAGCGCGCCCTGCCAGGTCTCCTTCGACAGCTGCTCCAGCGCGGTCCAGAATCCCGGCTGCGTCGGATCTCCGAATCCAGGTACGTTGAGACTGGGGCTTCCCGACGCGTCGAAGTCGAGCTTCACGGTGCTGAGGGCATTGAAGAACAGGCCGCCGACATGGTTGTACGGCTGGGCGAATGGGCCTGTGATGTAGCTGCTGTGCGCGTTGTTCAGCTGGTTCAGCGTGCTCAGCAGCGTGGTACGCGCATCGTCGAGGGCACGCGGGATGTCCCCTTTGTTCGTTACTTCCGTGTGGAGGTAGGCGATCTGATGCTGTACGGCCACGAGGGCCCGCCTGAGGGCCCCGGCCGCCGTGCCCTGCATCTCGGAGTCCGGCACATTGATGTCTTTGACCCAGGACTTGAGTTCGTTCTCCGCATCGGTCAGATGGGTGAGCATCCCTGTCAGCATCGAGCTTGCCGAGTCGAAACTGCCCAGGCTGACTGAGGTGTTGCCGAGCAGGGTGTTCAACGGGGGCCCGATGATGTCGACGGGTTCGTTCAGGAACTTGTACAGCGCGCTGTCCTTGCTCGAGTCCAGGGCGCCGGGCGCCAGTTTGAACCCGATCTGGTACGTGTAGTCCGTGGTGGTCTGCCCGCCGCTCCCCGTGGTGGTGGGCTGAACGTAGTTGGTCCTGCTCCAGCCCTGCGACCAGGCGAAGTCATAGCCGCTGGGAGTACCTGCATTGCGGGAGGCCATGGGATTGACCAGGTGATCGGCCTCGAACCAGGGGGCCGCGGTCACGGCGCTGCGGTTGGTCACCGTGCCCTGGCCGGCGCCCTCTTTGGCGGCGATGACGGCGAGCGCGTCCTCCCACTTCCGGTCAGCCATGGCGGGCTCCTTACGGGTGCTGTGCGGACGGTTGAGCAGTGCGGAGGGAGGCTGAGGAGCCGTACAGGCGCCGGGTGGGCCGGCACCGCCCGGCGCTGGCGTCGAGCGGTGCCGTTGCGGCGCACCGGAGTTACGGGGCGGGGTTGGGCGGAGGGCTGCCGCCGAAGTCCGTGAGGGCTTGCTGCAACTCCATGTTCATCTCCGCCGCCGTCAGGGCGGCGCCGTCCTCGCTGTTCTGGAGAATGGTGTCGACGGTCGCCATGTCCATCGAGAGGTGGTTGAAGCCGTTCCCGAGGGCGTCCACGTGCGTCTTCAGGCTGGAGCAGAGTGTAGCGAACAGCCTTTGCAGAACTGCGTCCGTGCCCAGGGTGCCCGAGCCCGAGAGGATTGCCTTGCCGGAGCCCTTTCCATCCGTGGCCGAGAACCCGCTCAGCACCGTGTAATCGGGCGTAGCCGTGAGCATGGCCGCGATCTTGTCGACCCTCGCTTTGGCCTCGCCCTTGAGCCAGCCCTCGGTCACCTTGAAGGTGCCGCTGTCCCCGCCGTCGTCGCCATCGTCCTTGGCCATGGTCAGAACATCCCTGAGCCGCGCTTGTCACCCTCGACCTGGCCGTCGACCATCTCCTTCAGGGACTGCGCACCCGTGCCGAACTGGGCGTTCATCGTCTCGATGGCGGTGTTGGCCTGGTTCTGGAAGTCCGTGTACACGGTGGCGGTCTGACCGGAGAAGGACGCCTTGAGGGGGCCGAGCTGACTGAGCAGTTCCTGGAGCGCGTTCACCATGTCCGTGTTGGCCTTGACCATGTCGTCGATGGCCGCGTTGGCGCGCTGGACTTCGAGTGTGACGTCCGCCATGTCCGGTCGTCCTTTCGGGAGGTGGGGAAGGGAGGGGGAGGCAGTGCTGGTGAGCGAACCGGCCGAGGATCAGCCGGAGAGGGCCTGGTAGTAGCCGCTGCCGCCGCCGTCCCACGCGCTCGCGTACTGGGAGGCGTCCATCTCACTGGTGTTGTGGATGGAGTCGGCCGCCACCAGTGAGGCGTGCAGCGCGTCGACCTTGCCCTTGACGTCGTTGTAAGCCTGCATCCACTGCTGGAGCTTGCCGCTGAAGATGCTGGACGAGTCGGCGACGTAGGCCATCCGCACGTCGTCGTGGATCGCCGACACCGTCGCGCCCGCACGGGCCATGGTGGCCACGTGGTTCTCCAGAGCGGCGCGGGCCTTGTCGACGTCGACTTGCTGCCGGTTGAACAGTCCAGGCGTGCTGTCACCCATGGTCGGCCTCATTCCCATCAGGATTCGGACATGTGTCGCCACGATACTCATCAGAAGTGCTCAACTGACCCTGCCGGAACAACATTTGATCTTCACTTGAGCTTTGGCGTCAATTGTTGACGCATAGTTCATTGGTTTGTTTCCCGGTGTCTGCGACTCTTTCGCTCCCGGCGCCTTTCGCGGCGGATTGCCCGTCCCGTACGATTCCGCCCCGCGCCAGTGCCTGCGGATCGAGGGCGGGCCCGGCCGGCAGCAGGTCCAACAGCGGCGCGGGCAGCCGTACCGCGTCGCCCGCCGGGTAACCGAGTTGCTTGAGGGCGTCGTCGTCGGGCACCGGGAACGCGGCGCCCGCATCGGTGACCAGGTAGCGGGTGGAGCCGGTCCCGGCCGTGGAGTGGGCCGTCACGAGGGCGCCCGCGCCCGGTCGCACCCAGACCCGGTCCGCCGTCAGGCACCCCGCCCGCACGCCGGGTTCGGTGTCCGGCGCCCCGCCCGGCACCTGCGCCGCGGCGACCAGCGCCACGGTCGTGGTGTGCCCGGAGCCACTGGAAGCCACCCGCGCGCACACGTCCTGACCTGCGGCGGCCGGCACCGCATGCGGCGCGGTGGCGGGCAGGTCGGCGGCGAGCGACGCACCGGCCGAGGCCGGGACCTGGTGGGCGGCCAGGTCGGCCGGCCCCACCGCGCGTTCACGTACCGCTCCGCCGCCGTACGCCTGCGCCTGGGTGCGCGGGTCGCCCAGCAGCAGCCGGTGCAGGGTGTCGGTCAGCGGTACGAGCCCGTCCTGGCGCAGCAGATAGTGCTGGCCGCCGTCGGCGGTGAACAGCTGGCCGGTCCGGCTCGCCGCCCCCGCCAGCCGCGGGCCTGCCCCACCCCGGCCGGGCACCGCGGGAGCCGTCAGGTCGGGCCCGGCGGCGAGCGACGCGAGGAAGGCGTCGCCGACCGGGTACGGGGCGATGCCCGCCCAGCCGAGCGCCGCGGCCCCGCCGTGCTTCGTGTCGACCGCGAACCTCCGTCCCTGCCAGAGGATTTGGACTCCGCCACTGGGTGAGGACACCAGCACGCCGTCGTGCGCGCCCAGTCCGTTGCCGCCAGGCTCCGCGCCGATCACCACGGAGGTGACCGTGCCGGTGGCGCCGGTCCCGGTGTCCTTGCGGCCCGCGCACACCGACCAGGTGCCCCGGTCGAGCGAGCCCTTCGGCAGCCCGTCCGGGGCGCCCACGATGCCGAGCGGCGTCCCGCGCGGGGTGTCCCCGATGGAGGCCGCCGCGACCTGCTGGACGGTCATCTTGTCCCCGGCCAGCAGCCGCGCCGACGCCTCGTTCAGTACGGGGTGCAGCGTGCCGCCGACATAGACGTAACGGGCCCCCGAGTCCTTGACCACCACGAGCGCCCCGTCGGTGCGCCAGGACGTCGCGCCGCCCGGTGAGATCAGCCCGTACAACGTCGTGACCAGCGCGGCCAGAGCGGCGGCCAGCAGCCCCCACATGATGCCGCGCCAGGTACGGGCGGTCGGTGTGTCCGCCGCGTCCGGTTCGGCGCGCTGCATGCCGGAGGAGAGCCGGCCCATGACGAACATATGGGCCTGGACCTGGTCACGCCTGGACTGCATGCACGTTCCTCACTGGGCTCACTACCTCACTGGGCTCACTACGGGTTTCACGGATCTCATTGCCGGTGGGCTGTCAGCCCCAGATGCCGCGCAGCGTGCCGAACACCCCGGCCAGCAGCAGCGCGAGCGGCAGCAGCACGAGTGCGGCCAGGCTGTGCAGGATGTCGGCCGCGCGCCCCCAGTAAGGCACCAGCCTGCGGCCGGGCACGGTCCAGGCGGCGATCATCGCTGCCGCGGCGGCGGCCGTCAGGATGCCGGTGACCTCCAGCCGTCCCGGCAGGCCGGTGCCGACCGCGTCCGTGCAGGCCGCGAGCGCCAGGGCGTACGCCCCCGGCACCGCCAGGAGCAGCCGCTGCCAGGCACCGCCGACGGTCCGGGTGTGCAGGAGCAGCAGGACGCCGAGCGCCACCCCGAGGGCCGGCGCGGGCCAGCCGTCCGATGCGGGGCCGGTGAGCAGCGCTGTGACACAGCCGGCCAGGATCAGCCCCAGCGCCGCTGAACAGCCGGTGGCGTACGCGTCGGCCAGCCGGGCGCGCACCCGGACCCGTTCGGCCTCGAAGGGCTCGATGCCCTCCTGGAGTTCGTCGGCGCTGGACGGCAGCGGCGGCAGCCGCAGCCCCGCGAGCCGGAAGGCCAGACCCGGTACGAAACTCCCGGTGGCGACCGCGCCCACCGCCAGATATCCGGCCGTGTGCGACAGCGGCACACCGGACGCGCAGACCATGCCGCCGACCGCGGTGAACAGGGCGACGGTGAAGGCGCCGAGGAACAGCGGAGCGAACGCGCCGACCGCGGCCAGCGCGAGGACCGCGGCGCCCGCCGCTGCCGCGCCGCCCGCCAGCAGCCGGGGCCCGAACACGTCCTCACCGTGCGCGGCGGTGGGCAACAGCGCGCCCGCCAGCGCCAGATACGGCACAGCCATCAGCCCGAGAGCGGCGCCGGCCCCCGCGTCCCCGACGGCACGCGACGCGGCCGTGGCCCCGGCGAGCAGCAGTACGGCGAGTACGGCGGCCGCGCCGGCCCGCCAGCCGACGGGGCCCGGCAGTACGACCGTGAACAGGGCGGCGGTCAGCCCGGCCACGGCCAGACCGATCAGCAGCCTTCTGGTCAGTTCGGGGCGCCAGGTGTCGGGCCGGGCCCGCAGCGTCTCGCCGATGCCGTCGACCAGATCGTCGAAGTCGACTTCGGGAAGTGACTCGTGACGGGCCCGCAGGTACAGCGTCTCGCCGTCGCGCAGCTCCAGCGACTGCGGTGTCCCCTCCTCGTCCAGGGGCGCGGCGCCCAGCCGCTGGAGGGTCCAGCCGCCGTGGGACGAGCCCTTCTCGTGCAGATCTCCGCCCGCGTACTCGACGAGGACGGGGACGAGATCGGCGAGCGGTACGTCGACCGGGACGCCCAACTCATAGGAATTTTCGGGCGCTCTTACAGTTATTCGGCACAATCCGACGGTGGTGTCGCTCACGGCGTTTCGATTCTCTCCCGTCCGGGGGTGCGGGTCGACCCGGGAACGGGGCGAACACTATCGTGAGTTCGAACCGATCATCGGATCAACCATTCCGCTCACAAAGCCGGATGGCCGATGAAATTGTTCTGCGGCACAACAAACAACTGTTCCTTACCCGCCCATTGACTCCCGGGTAATTCGACTGTTTCCTTGAACGAGGAAGGCCCAGCCCTCTTGAGCACCGTCACGTTCCGGCGCCCGCCGCGCCGGCCGGGCCCGCAGCTGCCGCAGGGCGAGCTGACCCTCCAGGAACCGCCCGCACTGCCCGAGTCCCAGGGCGCCATGGGCGGCGTCGTCACGTATCTGCCCATGGCGCTCAGCTCGCTCGGCATGGTGCTGATCTTCATCAGGCCCGGTGAGAGCAGCGGCGTACTGATGTGGGTCGCCATCGGGATGATGCTGCTGTCCGCCGTCGGCATGCTGGTCAGCCAGTTCATCCGCGCCGCCGGTGACCGCAAACGGCGGCTGCGCGGTGAGCGGCGCGACTACCTGCGCTACCTCGCCACCAGCCGCCGCCGCATCCGCAAGGCCATCGACGAGCAGCGGCGCGCCGACGCCTGGCACCACCCGGAGCCCGGCTCGCTCCTCTCGCTGGCGCGCGGCGGCCGGCTCTGGGAGCGCCGCACCACCCACGAGGACTTCGCGGAGGTCCGGGTCGCCACCGGCACCCGTCAGCTCGCACTGACCCTCAACCCGCTCTCCACCAAGCCCGTCGAGGACCTCGAACCGCTCTGCGCCCACGCGCTGCGGCGCTTCATCCGGGCCTACTCGACGGTGCCGGGACAGCCGATCGCGGTCCGGCTGCGCTCCTTCGCCCGGGTGGTCCTGCTGTCCGGCGGCGCGAACGCGTCCGGCGGCGCGGACCCGGCGAGCGGCACCGGGGAAGCCGCGGCGTCCGAACGGAATCTGGAGACGGCGCGCGGCGCTGCCCGCTCCATCGTCGGCCAGCTCGCCGTCCTGCACGCCCCGGAGGACCTCGCCGTGGTGGTCGTCGCCGACGGCGGCGCGCTCCCCGGCTGGGAGTGGGTGAAGTGGCTGCCGCACGCCCAGCACCAGTCCGACTCCGACGGCGCGGGCACCGCCCGGCTGGTCGCGGAAGCCGTCTCCGAGCTCGAACCGCTCCTCGGTGAGGAGTTCGGCGGGCGTCCGCCCTTCGAGCCGGGCGCCGAGCCGAGCCGCGACGAGCCGTACACCGTGATCGTTCTGGACACCGCCGCGGTCCCCGCCGGGGCCCGTATCGCCGAGCACGGCTACCGCAATGCACTGGTCATCGACGTGCGCGGAGCCCTCGACGGAGCCCCCGCGCGCGGCTCACTGCGCTTCCGGGTCACCCCCGGCGACCTCGCCATGCTCACCACCGACCCCGACGGCAAGGCCACCGAGACCTCCATCGGACGCCCCGAGACCCTCGGCCCGCACGCGGCCCGCGCGCTGGCCTCAGCCGTGGCCCCCTACCGGCTCGGCGCCACCGCCCGCTCCGAGCAGCCGCTCCAGGAGGACCAGGAGCTGACCGGCCTGCTCGGCATCCACGATCTGCACTCCGCCGACCTCACCAGGCTGCACGAGCGGCGCGCGCCCGGCGACCGGCTGCGCGTCCCCATCGGCCTGGCCGCCGACGGCAGCCAGGTCACCCTGGACATCAAGGAGTCGGCGCAGGGCGGCATGGGCCCGCACGGCATGCTCATCGGCGCGACCGGGTCAGGAAAGTCCGAGCTGCTGCGCACCCTGGTGCTCGGCCTCGCGCTCACCCACTCCTCCGAGACGCTCAACTTCGTACTCGTCGACTTCAAGGGCGGCGCGACCTTCCTCGGCCTCGACCGGCTGCCGCACACCTCGGCCGTCATCACCAACCTGGCCGACGAGACCGCGCTCGTGGAGCGCATGCGGGATGCCCTGCACGGCGAACTGATGCGCCGCCAGGAGCTGTTGCGCAAGGCGGGCAACTACGCGTCCCTGCTGGAGTACGAGAAGGCCCGCGAGACCGGCGCCGACCTCGCGCCGCTGCCCACGCTCTTCGTCGTCGTGGACGAGTTCAGTGAACTCCTCGCCGCGCACCGCGACTTCCTCGACCTGTTCGTGATGATCGGACGGCTCGGCCGCAGCCTCGGCGTCCATCTGCTGCTCGCCTCGCAGCGCCTGGACGAGGGCCGCATCCACCAGCTGGAGTCGCACCTCTCCTACCGGGTCGGGCTGCGTACCTTCTCCGCGATGGAGAGCCGGGGCGTGCTCGGCGTTCCCGACGCGTACGAGCTGCCGCCCCAGCCGGGAAGCGGCCTGCTGAAGAACGACGTCGGCACGCTCACCCGGTTCAAGGCCGCCTTCGTCTCCGGGCCCTACCGGGTCGTGCGCCCCGCCGTACGCCAGGCGGTCGTCGCCGGGCAGGTCGTGCCGTTCCACGCGGGCTGGGTCGCCCCACGTCAACTGCCGAGGAACGAACCGGAGTCGGCCGAGCCCGGCGCGGGCCCGGCCGAGGAGGCCGCCGCCAGCCTGCTCACCATCGCCGTCGAACGGCTTGAGGAGTCGGGCCCCCACGCCCACCAGGTGTGGCTGCCCCCGCTCACCGAACCGCCCACGCTCGACCTGCTGCTGCCCCCGCCGGGCTCGGCCGGTCCGCGCCGCCCGCTGACCGTGCCGGTCGGCATCGTGGACCGCCCGTTCGACCAGCGGCGCGACGAGCTGACCGCCGATCTGTCGGGTGCGGGCGGACACGTCGGCATCGCGGGCGGCCCGCAGAGCGGCAAGAGCACCCTGGTCCGTACGCTCATCACCGCCATCGCCCGCACGCACACCCCGCGCGAGGTGCAGTTCTACTGTCTGGACCTGGGCGGCGGCGCGCTCGCCGTGCTCTCCGGCCTCCCGCACGTCGGCGGTGTCACCGGCCGTCTCGACCCGGAGCGGCTGCTCCGTACGGTCGCCGAGATCACCGCGCTGATCGCCCGCCGCGAGCGGCAGTTCGCCGAGCACGGCCTCGGCTCCATGGCCGACTTCCGGCGCAGGCGCGCGGCCGGTGAGTTCGCCGACGACGCGTACGGCGACGTCTTCCTCGTCGTGGACGGCTGGAACACGGTCCGCCAGGACTTCATGGACCTGGTGCCCACCTTCACGCTCATCGCGTCCCGCGGACTCAACTTCGGCGTCCACCTGATCATCGCCGCCACCCGCTGGGGCGAGATCGGCAGCGCCCTGCGCGACCAGCTCGGCACCCGCTTCGAGCTGCGGCTCGGTGACCCCGTCGACTCCGCGATCAACATGCGGGCCGCCGCGACCGTACCGAAGTCCCCCGGCCGCGGACTCACCGACGAACGGCTCCACTTCCTGGCCGCGCTGCCCAGGATCGACGGGGACCCCGCCGTCGACACCCTCTCGGACGGAGTGGACGCACTGGTCCGCGAGACGGCCGCCGGGTGGGACGGCCCCGAGGCCCCGCCCGTACGGATGCTGCCGCTCACCCTGCCCGCGTCCGAACTGCCCGCACCTGACGGCGACCTGCGCGTCCCGATCGGTGTGCGGGACGTCCAGCTGGACGCATTCCGGCACGACTTCGAGGAGCACCCGCACCTGGTCGTGGTCGGGGACGCCGAATCGGGCAAGACCAACCTGCTCGCGATGGTCTGCGACGCCGTCACCCGGCGCTACGGTCCCGCCGAGGCCCGTGTCATGGTCACCGACTACCGCCGCCGCCTCGCGGGCGCCGTACCGGAGGCGCACCGCCTCGGATACGCGGTGGGGCCAGCCCAGTTGCAGGAGATGGTCGCAGGCTCCGCCCGCGCCATGGCCGACCGGGTGCCCGGCCCGGACATCGCACCGGAGCGGCTGGCGAAGCGCGACTGGTGGAAGGGCCCGCGGCTGTTCGTCGTCATCGACGACTACGAGCTGATCGGCAGCGGCGGACCCGACGCGTTCGCCCCGCTGCTGCCGTATCTCGCGCAGGGCACCGAGGTGGGGCTGCACATCGTCGTGGCCCGCAGCGCCAACGGCGCGTCCCGCTCGATGATGACGGACCAGCTGCTGCGCCGGCTCGTCGAGGCCAACACCCCCGTCCTGCAACTGTCCTGCCCGCCCGCCGAGGGGCAGATCGTCGCCGGTACGAAGCCCCGCCTGCTCCCGCCCGGACGCGGTCTGTACATCACGCGCCGCAACACGGTGCAGGTGCAGACGGCGCTGCGCGACGAGCGGGCGGAGCAGGAAGCGGGGAAGCAGAAGTAGGCGGAAGCAAACGGAACGGGGGCCGAGGCGGAGCCGACCGCGAAGTGCGTCGCCGCGATCCGGACGGGCACAGTGCAAGGACCCCGAACCGCGCGGTCTGACGGTCGCGGATCTCCCTTGCCGATGACTACGAGTGGAAGTGAGCGGCGAAGCAGGCCCCCGGTTCGTACCGTCAGCTTCCGGGGAGCTGCCGCGGTTTCAGCCCGTCCAGGATGAGGTCGAGAAGGCGTTCGGCCTGGTCCCGTTGCTCGGGTTTCGCCGAAGTGAGGGCGATTCCGGCGAGGGCGGCGAACATGTCGGCCGGGCGGATGTCGGAGCGCAGGGTGCCGGCGGTGGTACCGGCTTCCATGAGGGCGGTGATGGCGGCCTCGATCATGTCGCGGCTGTGGCCGTACGGGTCGCCCCCCGAGGCGACGACGGCTCGCAGGGCTTCGGCCATGCCGAGTTTCGCGGTGACGTAGTCGATGAAGCGGCGTGTCCAGGCGTGCAGGGCCTCAGGTGGCGGCATCGTCGCCAAGAGTTCGGGGGCGGCGTCGCACAGCCGCTCCACTTCGTTGCGGTAGGCCGCCTCGATCAGGATCTCCCGGGTCGGGAAGTTGCGGTAGAGCGTGCCGGTTCCGACGCCGGCCTCCCTGGCGATGCGTTCGAGGTGGGCGTCCAGCCCCTCTTCGGTGAACACCCGCACGGCTGTGGCCAGGATCTTGTCCCGGTTGCGCTGTGCGTCAGCCCTCAGTGGGCGTCCTGTATCCCGTGCCATCGACGGCTCGCTCCCTCGTGCCTGTTTGCGAAGTGGAGGGGCGCCCACTTACAGTGCGACTAACTGGCGGAGCCTCCAATTCCACTGTAGACGCTGTGGACAGTGCGCTGCGCCCCTGCCCATTTTCGGAGCTTCGGAGGATCTCGTGTCGGGAATCGAAGGCAAGGTCGTGGTGATTACGGGCGCCAGCAGCGGGATCGGTGAGGCGACCGCGCTGCTGCTGGCCGAGCGGGGAGCGAGGGTGGTGCTTGGCGCACGCCGGCCCGAGCGTCTTGAGGCGCTGGTCGCCCGCATCGAGAAGGCCGGCGGCCAGGCCGTCCACGCACGCACGGACGTGAAGCGCCGGGAGGACCTGTCCAGCCTGGTCGCGCTGGCCTGCGACCAATACGGCAGGATCGACGTGCTCGTCAGTAACGCCGGGGTCGGTCTGATCTCCCCGCTGGACGAACTGCGCGTCGAGGACTGGGAGGAGATGATCGATGTCAACCTCAAAGGTGTCCTGTACGGGATCGCCGCGGCGCTGCCTGTCTTCCGGGAGCAGGGCTCCGGGCACTTCGTGAACACCGTCTCCACCGCCGGTCTGCGCATCGTGCCGCTCCAGTCGGTGTACGCCGGCACCAAGAACGCCGTACGCACCATCTCCGAGGGGCTGCGCCAGGAGGCCGGGGGCAGTCTGCGTGTCACCGTCGTCTCGCCCGGGTTCACGCGCACGGAGTTCTCGGATTCCATGGCTCCTGAGATGAGGGCCGAAGCCCTCGACCGCATGGGCGACATCGCCATCCCGCCGGACGCCATCGCACGCGCGATCGCCTTCGCCATCGAGCAGCCGGACAGTGTCGACGTGGGCGACATCGTCGTCCGCCCCACAGCGCAGAACTAGGGCCTGTACGGCCGGAAACGGGGCACGTACGGCCGTTCTGGACTGGACGCTCCGTCACGCCACCGTCGACAGCAGTATCCGCAGGCCCATCACGAAGATCACAGCTCCGAAGACACAGAAGACGACCATGCTGCCGCCGCCGGAGTAGCCGTCGATGGCCATCCGCTGCGGCTTGGCCGGGTCGTAGAGGATGGTGACCGGCGTGCCGGGGCGGAGGCTGGTCCTCCTGCTCTTCCCGAGCGAGGACCTGACCTCCATCGGCCGTCCGTTGCCGGTCCGGTACCGCACCACCGGGTGGTAGCTCGTCCCGCTTTCACCGGAACTCCGGGCCAGCCGGACGACAGTGCCGCAGGCCCGTGCCCCGTGGCGCCGCAGCCAACGCGTCCTGAACAGGATCGTGCCGCCGACGGCCCCGAAGAGCAGGCCGAACGCCATGATGGATATCGCCCCTTGTTCAGGACCCATGAATTCTCATCTCCCTCGGCTGCGTGCCACACGGATCGACCGGACGGGGCCTTCCGTCTCACCGGGGAAGGACGCGGGACCGGAAGGCGCGGTTCTCCGGCACCACGGTGCCGCCGCCGCGGCCGTGCTCCATGACGCCCGGGTCAGACCCCCGCGCGCCAGCCGCGGCGCCGTGCGCGGGGCAGCACCACCGCGAAGAACGCCGTCAGCGCGATGAGCCCCGCCGCGCCACCGGCCACCGCTACCGCGCCCGTGTGGGCGCTGTGCCCGGTGGCGGCCGCGAGCTGCGGCGCGGGCTCGGGCCGCGCGGGTCGGGGCGCGGACGTGGGCAGCACAGCCGTCACCGCGCCCGCCGGATCGACCGTTCCCGCGCCCGTCAGCGCACGGTCGGTCGCCGCCCCCGGGTACGCCGTCGACGTCAGCCGGTCGGTGAGCTGCCGGGTGGTCAGGCCGGGACGGTAACTGTCCACCAGCGCGGCCGTACCGGCCACGAAACCCGTCGCCAGGTCGGCCCCGCTGCCGCTGAAGTGCCCGCTGCCGCCCGGCCCGATGCTCATGAGGCTGGTGCCGGGGGCGGCGATACCGGGGGCCGTCGCGGGCGCGGCCTTCTGGTCGGGGCCGCCCCCGGGAGCGAGCCCGGCGACGGCCAGCACGCCGGGCAGCGCTGCCGGATAGGCGGCCGGGGCCGCGGCCCCCGACTCGTTGCTCATCCCGTACGCCGGGGCCACGACCAGTACGTTGTGCCGCACGGCATCCCGGACGGCGGAGGTGAGCGAGGCGCTGCCGCGGTTCAGCGCGAGCGGCACATCCACCACCCGGGCCCCACCGGCCACCGCCGCCCGGATGCCGGCCGCCACATGGTCGGCGCCGGCGGAGCCGTCCTTACCGGTCACCCGGACCGCCAGGATCTTCGCCGCGGGCGCCACCCCGGCGAAGCCGACGCCGGGCTTCTGCGCGGCCGCGACGATCCCGGCCACGAACGTGCCGTGCCCGACGCAGTCCTTCCCCGCCGTCCCGCCCGACACGACATCGGGCCCCGCCTTCACCCGTCCGGCCAGCGCGGGCACCCCGCTGGCATCCACCCCGGTGTCGACCACGGCGACGGTCACCCCGTCGCCGCGCGCCGATGACCAGGCCCGGGAGGGCGCGATGTACCGCTGGGGCCAGGGCGTCAGGTCGGAGTGCTTCTTCGACGGCCGGACACAGCCGCCCGCAGTGGGCGGGGCGGAGGAGACGGCGGGCAGCGTCGGGGAGTCGTCGGCCGCGGCGGGCGCGGCCGCCCCCGCGACGGTGGCCGCACCCGCGAGGAGTACGACGAGGGCGGCTGCGGCCGGGAGTTGTACGGGGCGGGGCGGCATGCCCATGATCCTATCGACCGGCCCGGGCGCACCGACACCCTTCACCCTTCACCGCCGCCCCGCAGCGGGCAGCCGGCCACCGGGCCCGGCACCACGACGCACCAGCACCACCAAGCGCCGGCACAGCCAAGCCCCTGGCACCGCCAAACCCATGGCACCGCGAAGCCCTCGGCACCGCGAAGCCCTCAGACCGCGAAGCCCTCAGACCACCACGCCTTCGGCACAGCCAAGCCCCTGGCACCGTGAAGGCCCCGGCACCGCGAAGCCCTCGGCACCGCGAAGCCCTCAGACCGCGAAGCCCTCAGACCACCACGCCCTCAGACCACCACGCCCTCAGACCACCACGCCCTCGGCACCGCCAAACCCATGGCACCGCGAAGCCCCCGGCACCGCCAAGCCCTCAGACGCCAACTCCTCGGACCAGCAAGCCTCAGACCACCAAATCCTCCGGCAGCAGCATCCGCAGCGCCGCCGCGCCCGCGTCCGGCTCGCGGCTCAGCCTGCCCGCCTGCCGCGTCATCATCGACTCCAGCACCTTGCGCGCGAACCTCGCGTTGCCGAAGTTCTCGTCACGCGGCACCTCTTCGAAGTACTGGCCGAGCAGCGCCACCGTCTCAGGCGCGCAGTCGTACCCGTCACGTTCGCACTGGCGCCGCACGATCTCCACCAGATCTTCCGCCGAGTACGCGCCGAACGTCACCCGGCGCGAGAAGCGGGAGCCAAGACCGGGGTTGGAGCCGAGGAAGCGGTCCATCTCGCGCTCGTATCCCGCGACCACCACCGCGGTGTCGTCCCGGTGGTCCTCCATCAGCTTCACCAGGGTGTCGACCGCCTCCTGGCCGAAGTCCGAGCCCGAGCCACCCCCCGGGGTCAGCGCGTACGCCTCGTCGACGAAGAGCACACCGCCGCGCGCCCGCGCGAAGACCTCCTGGGTGAGCTGGGCGGTGTGCCCCACATACCGGCCCACCAGGTCCGCCCGCGCCACCTCGATCAGCTGGCCGCGCGGCAGCACCCCCAGCGCGCCGAGGAGTTCCCCGTACAGCCGGGCCACCGACGTCTTCCCGGTCCCGGGCGGGCCGGTGAAGACCAGGTGGTGGCCGACCGATGGGGCGGGGAGCCCCGCGGCCCGCCGTCTGCGGGCCGTCGCCAGCAGATTGACCAGGTCCTGCACCTGCGACTTGGCCTCGTCGAGGCCGACAAGCGAAGCCAGCTCCGCCATGACCGCGTCGATCCTGTCGGTGTCGGCGGGCCCGCTCTCGCCCGCGCCGATCGCCGCCGCCGCCTGTTCGCCCACGTCCGAAGGGAGCAGCGTCGTCAGGTCGTCGTCGGAGACCTCCGGCATCTCCGCGAGCCGCAGCGCCTGCCGGTCGATGAGCTCCTCGAAGACCTTGCGGGCCGCGCGCGCGTTGCCGAACGAGGCGTCCTTGTGCATCCGCTCGAAGTGCACGGACAGCGCCCGCTCGGTCTCGTCACCCAGCGTGTAGCGGTTCTGCTCGCACAGCGTCCGGACGATGGTGATCAGTTCGGGGACCGTGTAGTTCTCGAACTCGACCGTGCGGTTGAAGCGGGACGCGAGCCCCGGGTTGGAGGCCAGGAAGGTGTGCATCTCGGACGAGTAACCGGCCGCGATGACCACCACGTCGTCCCGGTGGTCCTCCATCAGTTTCACCAGGGTGTCTACCGCCTCCCGGCCGAAGTCAGCACCGCCGCCCGAAGAGCCGCCCTGGGTCAGCGCGTACGCCTCGTCGATGAACAGCACACCGCCCAGGGCCTGTTCGAAGACCTCGGTGGTCTTGATGGCGGTGCCGCCGACCACCTTCGCCACCAGATCGGCGCGGGCCACCTCGACCAGATGGCCGGAGCGCAGGACGCCCAGCGCCGCGAGGATGCTCCCGTACAGCCGCGCGACACTGGTCTTGCCGGTGCCGGGCGGACCCGCGAACACCAGATGGCGGGCGGTGGCCGGAACGGGGAGACCCGCCTCGCGGCGCCGCTCGGCCAGCCGGTTGAGGTTGACCAGGGTGGCGACCTGCTCCTTCACGGCGCGCAGACCGACGAGTTCGTCCAGCCGTGCCAGCGGGCCCCGCGGGTCCCCGGGAGCCCCTTCCGGCCCGCCGTTCTCGCCCGTGATGTCGGCCTCGCCGTTCTCCTCGCTGGTCAGCCGGTCGAGCACCAGCTCACCCGCGGTGGATCCGCGGTGTACCCCAGCGCCCTTGTTCCCGGTGACCGTGCACCCGGCCGCGCGCACCCGCATCGTGCTCACCGTCCGCAGCCCGTCCCCGCCGCCCGCCGTGAACGCGCACTCGGTCAGCTCGGCGCTCGCGTCGGCCCCGATGCTCACCCCGTGCCGCCCCGAGCCGCCCACCCGCACCCGGACGGCCGTCAGCTCGGCGCCCGCGCCGTCCACATCGAGGCCGTCGCTGCCGGACGTCTCGACCTCGCAGTCGACCAGCGTGACCGCGCCGCCCGCCCGGACCGAGATCCCGGCCCGGGCGGCCGACCGTACGACCGTGCCCTGGAACGCGGGCCCCGCGCCCCCGGCCCGGATGCCGCAGCCGCCCGCCGACGTCACCGTGCACGCCTCCGCCTTCCCGCGGGCCCCGTCCCGTACGTCGATGCCGTGCCCGCCGGTGTCCGTCACCGCGATCCGGCGCAGCACCGGGTCCGCGCTGTCCGCGACGACGATCCCGTGCCCGTCCGCGCCCGTCACGGTGACCCGGTCCAGCCGGGCGGTGCAGGCACCGGTGAGGACGATGCCGTCAGCGGCGCCCCCGGCCACCTCGGTACGGATCAGCACGGTGGACGAGCCGTCCTGGACGAGCACGCCGGCCGAACGGGCCCCGGTGATACGGGCGTCGGTGAACGTGCCGCGGGAGCGCCCGGTGACCGCGATGCCGTGGCCGCCGGGCCGGTCGACCCGGAGCCCGGTCAGCTCGGGGTCCGTACCGCCCGACAGGGTGACGCCGTGGGTGGTGGCGCCGGTGGCCGCGCAGCCGGTCAGTACGGTCTGCGCGGCCGTCGATATGTGGAAGCCGATCACGCAGCCGTCGGCCCGCACCCCGGTGAACCGTGTCGTGGCGTTCTCCTCCACGGCGACACCGGGCTTCACGGTCCGCACCACGGTGACATCCGTGAACGTGCCGCGCGCCCGGCCGTTGGCCAGGACGCCGTTGCCCCCCGCGTCCCTGATGGTGCAGCCGCGCACCTCGGTGGCCGCGTCCTCGCCGACCACGATCCCCGAACTCCCCAGCCGCTCAAGCACACAGTGCTCGACGACGCTGGTGCGCGACGACAGGTCGACGATCCCCGCGCCCGCCGGATTGCTCACGGTGGTGTCGCGCATGGCGAGCGAGCCCTCGTCCCTGGAGAGCAGCGCGGCCCAGGAGTTGCCGAACACCTCGCACCCCTCCAGGGCCGCCTGGCCGCGCGGTACGTCCACCACCGGCTCGTCCTCGTCGCCGCCCCCGCCCGCGACCAGCCGCAGCCCGGAGAGCTTCACGGCCTCGGCGAGCACCTGTACGGCGCTGCCGCCGCGCGGCGCGATCTCGACGGTGCTGCCCGGCTCATGGGCCACGACGGTGACCAGCTTCGTGACGACCAGGTTCTCGTCGTACCGCCCGGGCCTGACGCTGATCACCGAGCCGCCGCGCGCCGCGTTCAGCGCCTCGCCGATGGTGCGGTGGTCGCCCGCGCCTGCCGGGTCCACGACGATCAGATGGCGCGCCACAGGGGCTCCCTCGTGCTCGGTACTCCGGTCGGCCGACGGCCGTCCGACCGGGACCATCATGCCAAGGGAGCGAACGGCGCGGTCCCCGGCCCGAGCCCGCCGGACAGCCGGGGCCCGCCGGACCCGGAGCCCCGGATCAGCCCGTGTTGCCGTACGGCTGTGTGATCACTTCCATGGCGTGCCCCGACGGGTCCATGAAGTAGACACCCCGGCCGCCGAACAGGTGGTTGATCTCGCCGGGCTGCTTCTTGTGCGGGTCGGCGTAGAAGTCCGTACCGGTGGCCCGCATCCTCGCGAAGATCCCGTCGAAGGCTTCCTCGGGGACGAGGAAGGCGTAGTGCTGGGCGGGGAGCGGGGACCCGGGCGGTACGGACGCGAAGTCCAGGGTCACGCCATTGCTGAGCTCCACAGGGACGAAAGGCCCCCATTCCGCCCCGGCCTGCAGACCGAGCACGCCGGCCAGGAAGTCGGCGGACTCCCGTTTGTCCCGGGAAAGAACGATGGTGTGGTTCAGCTCGACGGGGAAGGGCCCGGATGCCGCGTCGGCCCCGGGCTGTGATGCGGGTCCCGGTACCGCTGCCCCCGCTGACGTGGTTGTCGTTGCTTCCGCTGCTGCTGCTTCTGCTTCCGGCACTGCGTCTGGATCCGACACGGTGGAATGCCTCCAACGGGCACCTCACGGGCACCTCCACGCCTCACCCGGCCGGTGACCGGCGCGCGATGCCGTACGGACCAGCCTAGGCGCTGCCCGGTCCGTACGCACGGGTCCGGTACGCGCGGGGCACTCCGACAACTCTCTCCGGACAGGACGACGTTCACCGGCTGCTTCACCCGGCCAGGTGAATCACGGCAAGCATGCACGTTTCTGCACCGTGCCGCTTCTTAAGGTGTGTCAGGTCGCCCCGGCCCTCGACGACCGGCCCGTTTCCGCCGGCCGACCCGATGTCACAGCGACCGACCCGGGGGTCGGCCATGAATGCTAAGGAAAAGCACACGGAGAAGACAGAGCAGGACAAGCACGCGGAGAGCACGACGCCGGAAGGGCGGCCCGCCCCCGGCCCGGCCGTCCGCAGTTACACCGCGGGCCGCTTCACCGTGGTCGAACTGCGCGGCGAGATCGACCTCCTCGCGGCCGCCCGTATCCGTGAGTGCACCGATGCCGCCACCGCGCCCCAGGGCGCGCGGGTGATCGTCGACCTCCGCCCCGCGACCTTCATCGACTGCGCCGCCCTCGGGGTGCTCTGCCGGGCCAGGAGCCGGGTGCTCGACCGCGGCGGTTCGATCGACCTGGTCTGCACCCGCGCCCTGCATCTGCGGATGCTGCGGGTCACCGGTCTGGCCGGCTACTTCCCGAACAGCCCCACGGTGGCCGAGATCTCGGCCTGACAGGCCCACCGGTGGAGGGCGGCGGCACCCTGCCGGAGGTAAATGCGCTGGCGGGAGGGGTGCCCGGCCTGCCAGACTCGGTCTCCATGTCCAGGACCTTTGAAGAGCTGGTGGCCGAGGCCGACTCCGTATCCGTCGACGGCTGGGACTTCTCCTGGCTGGACGGGCGCGCCACCGAGGAGCGGCCCTCCTGGGGTTACGCCCGCGCGATGGGGGAGCGTATGGCCCGTGCCTCGGCCGCGCTCGACATCCAGACCGGCGGCGGAGAGGTACTGGCCGGAGTGGAGAAGCTGCCACCGCTGACGGTCGCCACCGAGGCATGGCCGCCGAACGTGGCCAGGGCCACCGCCCTGCTGCACCCGCTGGGCGCCGTGGTGGTGGCCGACCCTGACGAGCCGCCGCTGCCCTTCGCCGACGGCGCCTTCGACCTGGTCGTCAGCCGCCACCCGGTGAAGGCGCACTGGCAGGAGATCGCCCGGGTGCTGGCGCCCGGGGGTACGTACTTCTCCCAGGAGGTCGGCCCGGCGAGCGTCTTCGAGCTTGTCGAGTACTTCCTTGGCCCGCAGCCCGAGGCGCGCAAGGGGCGCGACCCGGAGGCGGCCCGCACCGCGGCGCTGGCGGCGGGCCTTGAGGTGGTCGATCTGCGGCTGGAGAGCCTGCGCACCGAGTTCCTCGACATCGGGGCTGTCGTCTACTTCCTGCGCAAGGTGGTCTGGATGGTGCCCGGCTTCACCACCGAGGCGTATCTGCCGCAGCTCCGGGCGCTCCACGAGCAGATCGAGGCCGATGGACCGTTCATCGCGCACACGACACGTTTCCTGATCGAGGCCCGCAAGCCCCGATGAACCCCTGAGCCGCCCGGCCGGGCCGGCCCACGCTTGCCGCCCGCCGGGCACGGGTGAGGCGGGCACCGGGCCGGCCCACACCAGCCGCCCGCCGGGCACGGGCCAGGCCACATCCGCCGCCCGCAGCCCGCCGGGCACGGGTCAGGCCACATCCGCCGCCCGCAGCCCGCCGGGCACGGGTCAGGCCACATCCGCCGCCCGCCGGGCACCGGGCCGGCCCACACCAGCCGCCCGCCGCCCGCCCGGCCCGCGGCCACGCCCGCCCCCGCCCCACCCGGCCGGTCTAAACTCGCCGGGTGTCTGCCGCGCTGATCGTCGTCATCGCCGCCTGTTTCGGCGCCGCCGTGGGGGCCCTGCTGCCGCGCCCCGCCTACCGGCTCGCGGTGGCCCCCGGTGCTCCCTGGCAGGACGCCACCCCGTCCGGGCAGCCGATCGCGGGCTGGCTCGGCCCCGCGCGCGGCGCCGACGGGTGGTACGGCCCCAGCACCCCCGTGACCGCCGTACTCACCGCCCTGTGCTGTGCCGCGCTCGCGGCGGCTGCGGGGGCCACGCCGGAGGCGGCCGTCTGGGTGCTGCTCGTGCCCGCCCTGGTGCTGCTGGCCCTGGTGGACCGCGCGGTGCAGCGGCTGCCCGACATCCTCACGCTGCCCATCGCGGCGGCGACCGCGGCCCTGCTCGGGGCCGCCGCGCTGCTGCCCGGCGCACGGGGCTCCTGGACCGGCGCCCTGCTCGGCGGACTCGCCCTGGGCGGCGGCTACTTCGTACTCTTCCTGATCAACCCGAACGGCATGGGCTTCGGCGACGTCAAACTGGCGGCCGGTCTCGGAGTGGCCCTCGGCTGGTACGGCTGGGGCGTCCTGCTGCTCGGCACCCTCGCGGGGTTCGTCTACGGGGCGGTGTACGGAGTCGGCCTGATCCTGCGGGGGCGCGCGGGCCGCAAGAGCGCGATGCCGTTCGGCCCTTTCATGGTGGCGGGAGCGCTCACCGGTCTGCTGCTGGGCGGATTCGGAGCGTAATCGCCCGGCATTGGCCGGGCACGGCGTGGCGCCAACACGACTTACGAAGGGTTATGGTGGAAACCCCCCCTCGGGCCGGTCCGTATCCCCCCCACGGACCGGCCCGTTTTTTCTGCCCTGATCCGCCCGCGGCGGTCAGCTCCGGCCGGCCCAGATGTTGGTGCCCGCGGTGTCGACGGCGAACGAGTCGATCTCCGTCAGTTCGTCCGCGGAGAGCGGGGCCGCCGTGAGCGCCGCCACATTCTCGTCGAGCTGCTTCACGCTGGAGGCGCCGATGAGCGCGGACGTCATCCGCGGATCGCGCAGCACCCAGTTGAGCGCCAGCTGCGCCAGGGACTGCCCGCGCCGCTTCGCGATCTCGTTGAGCCCGTTGAGCCGGCGCACGACCTCGTCCGAGAGCAGCTGGGGGTCGAGCGACTTGCCCTGCGTGGCGCGCGAACCCTCCGGGATGCCCTTCAGGTACTTGCCGGTGAGCAGGCCCTGCGCGAGCGGCACGAAGGAGATGCAGCCCATACCGGCCGTCTCCAGGGTGTCGAGCAGCCTGTCCTCCTCCGTCCAGCGGTTGATCATGGAGTACGAGGGCTGGTGGATCAGCGCCGGGACGCCCATCTCCTTGAGGATGCGGGCCGCCTCCGCGGTCTGCTCACTGTTGTACGAGGAGACCCCGACGTACAGCGCCTTGCCCTGCTGCACGGCGGAGGCCAGCGCGCCCATCGTCTCCTCCAGGGGAGTCTCCGGGTCGAAGCGGTGGGAGTAGAAGATGTCGACGTAGTCGAGACCCATCCGCGCGAGCGAGGCGTCCAGCGAGGACAGCAGATACTTGCGCGAGCCCCACTCGCCGTACGGGCCGGGGTGCATCAGATAGCCGGCCTTGGTCGAAATGACCAGTTCATGCCGGTACGGTGCGAAGTCCTGGGCGAAGAGCTTGCCGAAGTTGAGCTCGGCGGAGCCGGCCGGCGGGCCGTAGTTGTTCGCCAGGTCGAAATGGGTGACGCCGGTGTCGAAGGCGCGGCGGAGGATCGCGCGCTGTGAGTCGAGCGTGCGGTCGTCGCCGAAGTTGTGCCACAGGCCGAGCGAGACAGCGGGGAGTTTCAGCCCACTGCGGCCGGTGCGCCGGTACTCCATGGAGTCGTATCGGTCATCGGCGGCGAAATAACGAAGAGAATCAGTCACAGGCCCTTCCCTATCACGGACTTGTGACAGACCGGGTTGGGCTGTCATGACCCCTGCGCAGTACTGTGGCGGCTCGGGCCGATTGCCACCGCACAGAGCCATGGACACAGAGCTGTGGACTCCGTGCAGTGCCTTCCCGGGAGGACGCATCCCGGGACCCCCAGCCGGAAAAGCACGTCGGGCAGGGCGTCCGGCACGACATCGCGAGGTGAATCGCAGTGAACTTGCGCGACCTGGTGTACGGGCTCTACGCACGTCGGGTGGAAGGCCGCCTCGACCACGACCAGGTGCCCAAGCACATCGGACTCATCCTGGACGGCAACCGGCGCTGGGCCAAGGCGTCCGGCGGCACCGCCGCACAGGGCCACAAGGCCGGGGCCGACAAGATCACCGAGTTTCTCGGCTGGTGCGCGGAGACCGATGTCGAGGTCGCCACGCTCTGGCTGCTGTCCACGGACAACTTCGACCGCCCCCAGGAGGAGCTGACCGCGCTCTTCGGCATCATCGAGGACACCGTCAGGGGCCTCGCGGCGGACGGCCGCTGGCGGGTCCACCACGTCGGCGCGCTCGATCTGCTCCCCGGCCACACCCAGGCCGTACTCAAGGAGGCCGAAGAGGCCACCACGGGCAACACCGGGATACTGGTCAATGTCGCGGTCGGCTACGGCGGCCGCCAGGAGATCGCCGACGCGGTCCGCTCCCTCCTCCTGGAGCACGCCCAGAAGGGCACGTCCTTCGAGGAGCTGGCCGAAACCGTCGATGTCGAGCGCATCTCGGAACACCTCTACACCCGCGGCCAGCCCGACCCGGATCTGGTGATCCGCACCAGCGGGGAGCAGCGGCTCTCCGGGTTCATGCTCTGGCAGAGCGCCCACTCCGAGTATTACTTCTGCGAAGTCTTCTGGCCCGCCTTCCGCAAGGTCGACTTCCTGCGGGCGCTGCGCGACTACGCGGCCCGCCACCGGCGCTACGGCGCCTGAGCCCCCTCCCGTCCCGCACCCACCGCGCCGCGGCGCGCTCGTCGTGCACCCTTTCGAGTGATGGCCTGAAGTATTCGCTTTTCCGGAGCCGGCACCCGGTGGAGCGCGGATGTCGCGCCGGTCAGCCACGGATGACGTGCGGGTGAAAACCTCCCTGCCCTGACCGCCACTGGCAGGAACCGGTCGTACGCCGTGGCATGGCCGCGGGCGTTCGCGGGAATACCCCATGCAGGTCGACGTCCGGTCCACGGATGTCGTATCTCAGTGAGCGGCCCGGTCCGCTCGCCCGGGAGGCCCTTTGCACCAGGACGACCGTGCGGTGAGCGCGGGAGACGACGTGGAGGGCCGGGTCCGGCCTCCGCGCTGGTGGAGGCCCGCTCCGGTCCCAGCAGCCCGCGACGCCGTCGCTCCCCGACCTCAGGCTTGTGTCCAAAGGGGGTACGTCCTTCCGTGGTGACCAGCACTAAGCGCCGCATGCCCGACAGGCGCACTTACGTTCTTGACACCAGCGTCCTGCTGGCCGATCCCAACGCCATGGCCCGGTTCGACGAGCACGAGGTGGTGCTCCCGATCGTCGTGGTCACGGAACTGGAGGCCAAGAGGCACCATCCGGAGCTCGGCTACTTCGCCCGGCAGGCGCTGCGCCTGCTGGACGATCTCCGGGTGCGGTACGGACGTCTCGACGCCCCTCTTCCCATGGGGGAACTCGGCGGGACCCTCCGTGTCGAACTCAACCACTCGGATCCCAGCGTGCTCCCGGCCGGCTACCGGCTCGGGGACAACGACTCACGCATCCTCGCGGTCGCGCGCAACCTCCAGGCCGAGGGGTTCGACGTCACCGTCGTCTCCAAGGACCTCCCGCTGCGTATCAAGGCCTCGTCCGTGGGGCTCCTCGCCGAGGAGTACCGCGCCGAACTGGCGATCACGGACTCCGGCTACACCGGGATGAGCGAACTGGCCCTCTCGCCCGACCAGGTGGACCTCCTGTTCTCCGAGGACACCCTCTACGTACCGGAGGCCGCCGATCTGCCGGTGCACACCGGTCTGGTGCTCCAGTCCGAGCGCGGCAAGGCGCTGGGCCGGATCACGGCCGAGGGCAATGTGAAGCTCGTACGGGGCGACCGCGAGGCCTTCGGGCTGCACGGCCGCAGCGCCGAGCAGCGCATCGCCCTCGATCTGCTCCTCGACCCGGACATCGGCATCATCTCGATGGGCGGCCGGGCCGGCACCGGCAAGTCCGCTCTGGCGCTCTGCGCGGGCCTGGAGGCCGTCCTGGAGCGCAGACAGCACCAGAAGGTGATGGTCTTCCGTCCGCTGTACGCGGTCGGCGGGCAGGAACTCGGCTATCTGCCGGGCTCCGAGTCCGAGAAGATGGGGCCCTGGGCGCAGGCGGTCTTCGACACGCTCTCCTCGGTGACGAGCCGGGACGTGATCGAGGAAGTGGTCGGCCGGGGCATGCTCGAAGTCCTGCCGCTCACTCATATCCGGGGCCGCTCCCTGCATGACGCGTTCGTCATCGTGGACGAGGCCCAGTCCCTGGAGCGGAACGTCCTGCTGACGGTGCTCTCCAGGATCGGCTCGAACTCGCGGGTGGTGCTGACCCATGACGTCGCCCAGCGGGACAACCTGCGGGTGGGCCGGTACGACGGAGTGGTCGCCGTCGTGGAGAAACTGAAGGGGCATCCGCTCTTCGCCCATGTCACCCTCAACCGGTCCGAGCGCTCGCAGATCGCCGCACTGGTGACCGAAATGCTGGAGGACGGACAGCTCTAGGGGTATTGCCAGAACCCCCACCCTTACGGTAGGGGCCAGTTGGAGCCGCCCGGCAAGGCGCAGGAGCCTATCCGGGCGGCTCTCTGTTGCGCAGCAATCTCCAGAAAACTCGTGCGCCAAACGGGGTGTGAGCTTTAACACTCGACCGACGTTTGCCTTGAAGCGGCGGCGTCGGGCAGAGTCTTGCTTCCGTCAGGCCCCGCATGCGGCACATGTGCACCCCCAGGGGTGCGGCACCACACAACTCAACACTTGCCGCCGCATGCCGCCCGAGTACCACGCGGCACTTCCGTAAGGGAGTTGTCCACCGGGTCAGTGCCTCCCGTGACCTGTACGCCAGGGAGGCCCGCGCCAAGGGCACGATTGCGTCCGCGAGGTCACGAGCGGTCGCTGCTGGAAGGAAACCGTGTGAGCCGGATTTCGGTCCGGGGATTCGCGGTGGCGTCAGCCACTGCGGTCACCACCGTAGGAGCAGTTGTCGGCGTCGCATCGGGCAGCACCATGCCCGCAGGCGACAACATCGATGCAGCCTCCGCAGCGGACACGACGACCCTCGCAGACGTCCCTGACGGCCAGCAGGCCCAGGTCGCGTCGCTGACCGAGCAGGCCGACACCCAGGCGGTGCAGGCCGACGCGGCGGCGAAGAAGTCCGCGGAGGAGTCGGCCCGTATCCAGGCCGCCAAGGACGCGAAGAGCAAGAAGGCAGCCGCCGACGAGGCGGTCGCCAAGGCCAAGGAAGCCGCGAAGAAGCGCGCGGAGGAGAAGAAGCTGGCGTCCAGCCGCTCTTCCGTCCGCGACGCGAGCAGCTTCTCCTCGCAGGGCTCGTACACGGCCTCTCAGGTCCAGGCCATGGCGCGGCAGATGATGCCGTCCGACCAGTTCCAGTGCTTCAGCAACATCGTGAGCCATGAGTCCGGCTGGAACTACAAGGCGACCAACGCCGGTTCCGGTGCCTACGGTCTCGTCCAGGCTCTCCCCGGTTCGAAGATGGCCTCCGCGGGTGCCGACTGGCAGACCAACCCGGCCACGCAGATAAAGTGGGGCCTGAACTACATGAACAGCCGCTACCACAGCCCCTGTGGCGCATGGTCGTTCTGGCAGGCCAACAGCTGGTACTAGAGCGCCTGTCCGCTCAACTTCAGGGAGCCCCCCGCCGTCTCCACGGCGGGGGGCTCCCTGCATGTACGGTCGGCTCCGGATGAGGAGCGAGGTCGGGGGAAGAGGAACATCATGTCGAAACTGCCGGACTGGCTGGAACGCGTGGGATCCGAACTCACCCATCTGGGTGAGAGGCTGGAGGAGCGCCGCTCCGCGGACGACGCGGACGGCGTCACCGACGGAGCGGGCTCGCACACCGGAGGGGCCGAAGGCCATCCGGCGCCGGGCCAGGTGCCGCCGCCCCCCGACTACGCGCCGGCCGTCGCGGCCCGCCCCGACCCGGTGGCAGCGGTGCCGTGGGGCATGCGGGTGGCCGCGGAGGCGGGCTGGCGGCTCCTTGTCCTCGCGGGGACCCTCTGGGTGCTGATGCGGGTCATCAGCGCCATCCAGCTGGTCGTCCTCGCCTTCGTCGCCGCGCTGCTCGTCACGGCGCTCCTCCAGCCGACGGTCGCCAGGCTCCGCAGGGCCGGCCTGCCACGGGGGCTCGCCACCGCGCTGACCGCGATCCTCGGCTTCGTCATCATGGGTCTCGTCGGCTGGTTCGTGGTCTGGCAGGTGATGGAGAATCTGGACACGGTCTCCAGCCGGGTCCAGGAGGGCATCCAGGAGCTGCGGCGCTGGCTGCTGCACAGTCCGTTCCATGTGACGGACAAGCAGATCAACGAGATCGCCAAGAACCTGAGCGACACCGTCGGCACCAACACCAACGAGATCACCTCGGCCGGCCTCCAGGGCGTCACGGTCATGGTGGAGTTCCTCACCGGGATGCTGCTGGCGATGTTCTCCACGCTCTTCCTGCTGTACGACGGGGCGCGCATCTGGCAGTGGACGCTCAAGCTCGTCCCGGCCCAGGCCCGTCCGGGAGTCGCCGGCGCGGGCCCGCGCGCCTGGCGGACACTGACCGCCTATGTGCGCGGCACGGTGATAGTGGCGATGATCGACGCGATCTTCATCGGCCTCGGGCTCTTCTTCCTCGATGTGCCGCTGGCCGTCCCGCTGGCCGTCTTCATCTTCCTGTTCGCGTTCATCCCGCTGGTGGGCGCCGTGATCTCCGGTGCGCTCGCGGTGGTCGTCGCGCTGGTGACCCAGGGGCCGTTCACGGCGCTGATGGTGCTGATCGTCGTACTCGCCGTCCAGCAGATCGAGGGCCATGTGCTCCAGCCGTTCATCCTCGGCCGGGCGGTCCGGGTCCATCCGCTGGCGGTGGTCCTCTCGGTGGCCGCGGGCGGCATGATCGCCGGCATCGGGGGAGCGGTGGTGGCGGTTCCGCTGGTGGCCGTGACCAATACGGTGGTCGGCTACCTCCGCGCGTACAGCATGAAGCACGCCATGGCCGCCGCTCCCCGACAGCAAGCCGGGCCCCCGCAGGGGACGGCATCGGCGCCGGCGGCCTCCGACGCGACGGTCACGGCACCGCCCGCGCCCGGCCCGGAACCGGAGACGATGCCGCCTGCCGAGACTTCGGCGCTGGGGACCGACGGGACCGGGTGAGGGCGGAGCCCGGGCAGGGAGCGACGGTCAGTCCCGGGACAGCAGCAGGGCGGCGTCCACGGAGAGTTCGCGCTCGTTCCCGTCGGGCGAGACCGGCGCCGGAACGGGGAACATCGCCCCGGGGGCGTACACCGCGTGCTGTGCGTACCCCTGATCCTGCGGACCGGTCAGAACGTGGACACGCTGCTTACGGCGGTCCACGATCACATAGACGGGGATGCCCGCGGCCGCGTAGGTGCCGACCTTGGTCTGGAGATCGGTCCTGTAGTTGGACGAGGTGACCTCCAGGACGAGCCGGAAGACCGCCGGGTCGTAGCAGTTGTGCTCCACCAGGTGGTCACGGTAGTCCGCGTCGACCACCGCGAGGTCGGGGATGGCGAAGTCCTCCGCGCCGGTCGGCAGCCACAGACCGATGGCCTGGATCACCCGGGACTCGGTGCTGTGCAGCCCGGCGGAGGCGAAGGCGAGCACCAGGTCGGTGAGGGATTCCCCGTGAGGGCCGTCCGGCGGTGGGGTCACGGTGATTTCTCCCCCGAGAATCTCGACGCGGAGGCCCGGCAGCCGGTCAGTGATCAGATCGGCTGTTTCGAGCAGGCTCGGCTCGGGCCCGTCGTGGCAGGGATGCTCGACCGCTGCGGCAGACATGGCGCCTCCTGGTGGCTGATGTCGAGACCTTCATCGTAGGCCGCCGGGTGCCGGGCCGTCCGGTACCGGAACCGTTCG
The DNA here is from genome assembly GCF_042751845.1 of Streptomyces sp. NPDC059398. Lineage (NCBI taxonomy): Bacteria > Bacillati > Actinomycetota > Actinomycetes > Kitasatosporales > Streptomycetaceae > Streptomyces > Streptomyces sp. NPDC059398. Next base: position 109,713 of record NZ_JBHYWP010000008.1, read on the forward strand.
CCCAAACGGATGAGTGCAGAAAACCCCGGTGGTGCGTTTCCGCACGTCACCGGGGTTTCCTGTCTCCGTACCGCTACTCGGCCAGCACGGCCTCGGAGTCGAGCGTCACGCCGACCGCCTGCAGGACGGCCGCGATCTTGAAGGCCTCCTGGATGGTCTCGCGGTCCACGCCCGCCTTGCGGAGCACCTGCTCGTGCGAGTCGAGGCACTGGCCGCAGCCGTTGATCGCGGAGACGGCGAGCGACCAGAGCTCGAAGTCGGCCTTCTCCACACCGGGGTTGCCGATCACGTTCATCCGCAGACCGGCGCGGAGCGTCCCGTACTCCGGGTCCGACAGCAGGTGCCGGGTCCGGTAGAAGACGTTGTTCATCGCCATGACCGCCGCGGCGGAGCGGGCCGCCGTGTACGCCTCGCGGGAGAGGTTCGCCTTGGCCTCGGGCTCCAGCTCGCGCAGCACCCGCGGTGAGCGCGAAGCGATGGCGCAGGCGAGGACGGTGCCCCACAGCTGCTGCTTCGGCAGGTCGCTGTTGCCGATCACCGAACCGAGGTTCAGCTTCAGGTCCTTGGCGTAGTCCGGTATGGCGGACTTCAGTTCGTCGAGTGACATCGTGGAATCAGCTCACTCGCCCGAGAGGAGCGCGACCGGGTCCAGGGTGTTCTCGCCCTTGGTCCAGTTGCAGGGGCACAGCTCGTCGGTCTGCAGGGCGTCGAGGACCCGCAGGACCTCCTTGGGGTTACGGCCCACGGAACCGGCGGTCACCATCGTGAACTGGATCTCGTTGTTCTGGTCGACGATGAAGACGGCGCGCTGCGCGAAGCCGTCCTCGCCCTCGATGCCGAGGTCACGCATGAGCTCGTGCTTCGAGTCGGCCATCATCGGGAAGGGCAGGTCGGTGAGGTCCGGGTGGTCCTTGCGCCAGGCGTGGTGCACGAACTCGGAGTCACCGGAGAAGCCGAGGACCTGCGCGTCGCGGTCGGCGAACTCCTCGTTCAGCTTGCCGAAGGCGGCGATCTCGGTCGGGCACACGAAGGTGAAGTCCTTGGGCCACGCGAAGACGATCTTCCACTTGCCCTCGTAGGTCTTGTGGTCGATCTGCGCGAACTCCTTGCCGCTCTCCAGCGACACACAGGCAGTCAGGTCGAACTGGGGGAACTGGTCACCGACAGTGAGCACGTACTCTCCTTGCAGCTTCGGAATTCCCTTTTGGGGCGTTCCTGGGGGTTGGACGGGTTACAGACTGACACAGGATCCATTGATCACAGAAATAGCTAGACTTGGTTGTCGTGATCGGAGGTACCTATCAGTGACCCACATATATACGGGCGGCGCCGTCGTCCGGGGCAAGCAGCCCACCGTGGCGCAGCTGCGGGCCTTCGCTGCCGTGGCGGAGCATCTGCACTTCCGGGACGCGGCCGCCGCGATCGGGATGAGCCAGCCCGCGCTCTCCGGCGCCGTCTCGGCGCTTGAGGACGTCCTCGGCGTACAGCTCCTGGAGCGGACCACCCGCAAGGTGCTTCTCTCGCCCGCAGGGGAGCGGCTGGCGGTGCGGGCCGGAGCGGTGCTCGACGCCGTGGGTGAGCTGATGGACGAGGCCGACGCGGTACGGGCGCCCTTCACCGGGGTGCTCAGGCTCGGTGTGATCCCCACGGTCGCCCCGTATCTGCTGCCGACCGTGCTGCGGCTCGTCCACCGCGAGTACCCGGACCTCGACCTCCAGGTGCACGAGGAGCAGACCTCGTCGCTGATCGAGGGGCTGACCGCCGGGCGGCTCGACCTGCTGCTGCTCGCGGTGCCGCTGGGGGCGCCGGGGGTCGTGGAACTCCCCCTGTACGAAGAGGAGTTCGTACTGGTCACCCCGCGCGACCACTGGCTGGCCGGGCGTACGGACATCCCGCGGGACGCCCTGCGCGAGCTGGATCTGCTGCTGCTCGACGAGGGGCACTGTCTGCGGGACCAGACACTGGACATCTGCCGGGAGGCCGGCCGCGCCGACGGAGTGCCGGTCACGACCACGGCCGCCGGGCTCTCCACACTGGTCCAGCTGGTGGCCGGCGGGCTCGGCGTGACCCTGCTGCCGCGTACGGCGGTACGGGTCGAGACCGGGCGCAACGACCAGCTGGCCACCGCGTACTTCGCGGAGCCCGCGCCGATGCGCCGGATAGCGCTGGCGATGCGGGCCGGGGCGGCGCGCCAGGAGGAGTTCACCGCGTTCGCCGCGGCGCTGCGGGAGGGTGTGCGGCCGCTGCCGGTCTGGCTGGCGTGAGGGTGGCGGGGGCCGCGCCGGGTGCGTCCGGCGC
>NZ_JBHYWP010000009.1:0-105330 GCF_042751845.1 Streptomyces sp. NPDC059398
ATGACCAAGAAGGACATCGTCCGCTGCCTGAAACGGTTCGTCGCCCGCGAGGTCTACCGACACCTGCCCCACCCCCAGATCACCACCGAACAGCTAACCCAAGCTGCTTGACGATCTATAGGAGCTTCCGCGAGTACCGGTCCGCACGGACGGGCCCCATGGGTGGTGCGCCCCCGCGTACGCCGGGCGCACCACCCGTGGGGCCGATTCCGCCGATGACCCCCCGGGACCCGGGCACGGGCCGTACGGTGGTGTCACGTACCGCAGAGCGTCGCGGCCGGGAAGGAGCCTTCCACCCATGGACGTTGGTGTGCCGCCACCGAGGGCGGACCGGCCGCGGGACGCCGCGGCGGGCCGTGTGCCGCTCGCCGTGGCGGTCGTCGACGCCGGAGGGCTGGTCTCGCACTGGTCAACGGGGGCCCGACGGCTCTTCGGTGTCTCGCGCCAGGAAGCGGTCGGCTGCGCCGCGGGCGAACTGCTGCCGGTGTCCGGGGCGTTGCGCAGCGAAGGGGAGCGTGGGCCCGACGGGACGTACGCCGATCTCGGCCCGGAGCTCGACGACATCTCGGCCGGCGGGATCGTCGCCTACCCGTCATCGGGCCGGGCCCGTCTCGACGAGCCGCGGCGCGGCCGTATCGATGTGCTCTGGTGGGCGTACCCGCTGGCCGGGCCCGGCCCCGAGCGGCTCCTCGTCCTCGCGGCCGACGCCGCACAGCTTGCGGACGGCGACGAGAGCGGCGCCCCCGGGACCATAGCCCCCGGCTTCGCGCTCCACACCGACTTCCCCGGCTACCGCGAACTGGCCGGGCGGCTCCCCGAGATCCTGCCGAACATGAGCGTCCAGGAGGCGACCGGGATCGTCTCCCAGGTCCTTGAACTGGGCTATCCCGTACTGGAGTTCAGTCACCACGAGCAGGTTCCCGTCACCCCGGACTGGGGGGTGCCGCGGTACACCCCGCCCGGTCGGCCCGGCCGTGAGTCCCTCAGGACCGGCGACGACCTCCACGCGGCCCGTACCCCGCCCCGCCCTGAACTCGACCTGGAGTATGCGGCGGTACGCGAGCGGCTTGAGTTCCTCAACGAGGCCAGCGGGCGCATCGGTTCCTCCCTCGACCTGGAACGCACCATCCGTGAGGTGACCAGCGCCGCCGTTCCGCGCTTCACCGACTTCGCGGGCACCCATCTGCGCGCCGCCGTGCTCGCGGGCGAGGGATTCCCCGACGGGCCGCCCGACGTCACCACCGTCTGGCACCGGGTGTGGGTCGAGCACAACGACGAAACGGGCCGCTGGGACGACACCGTGCCGGTGGGCGAGGCCATCGCGTTCCCCGAGCACACGCCGTTCTTCCAGTGCATGGTCACCGGCGAGCCCGTTCTCGTCCGGTATGTGGACGAAGAGCTGAGCAACCGGATCTCGGGCGAGTTCGAGAAACGTGACCTGCGGCCGCTGATCACCCACCGCTCGCTGCTGATCGTGCCGTTGAAGGCCCGCGACGTGGTACTCGGCTTCATGGTGCTGATGCGGCGGCCCGGCAGGGAGCCCTTCGACGACATGGACCGCACCACCGGCGCCGAACTCGCCGCCCGCGCCGGGCTCGTCCTCGACAACGCCCGGATGTACACGTACCAGGAGAACGTCGCCGAGACCCTCCAGGACAGCATGCTGCCCAAGGTCGAACCCCGTATGGCGGGCTGCGACATCGCGACCCGCTATCTGCCGGGCGCCCGGCTCGGCCGGGTCGGCGGCGACTGGTTCGACTCGGTGAAGCTGCCCGGCTCCCGGACCGCCCTCGTCGTCGGCGACGTCATGGGACACGGGCTCAACTCGGCAGCCATGATGGGTCAGTTGCGCACCGCCGTCCTCACCATGGCCACCATGGAGATGCCCCCGGCCCAGCTGCTGCGCAACCTGGACGACCTGGCACAGCGGCTCGGTGAGCAGTATCTGGCGACCTGTCTGTACGCCGTGTACGACCCGATCAGCTCCGAACTGCAGATCGCCAACGCCGGGCATATCCCGCCGGTCCTGGTCCGCGCAGCCGACGGCCGGGCCGAGCTGCTCTCCCTGCCGACGGGTGCGCCCATCGGTGTCGGGGGTGTCGCCTTCGAGACAGCGACCGTACGGGTGGGCCCCGGCGACCGGCTGATCCTCTGCACCGACGGTCTGGTCGAGGTGCGCGGCCAGGACATCGGGGCCGGGCTCGCCGCGCTCTGCGCGTCGGCCGCGCACCCCGCCGCCTCCATGGACGACGCCTGCGACACGATCATCCGCGCGCTGAACCCGGACGGCGGCCGCAAGGACGACGTGGCGCTGCTGATGGCCAGGGTGAACGGGATCCCCGCCGATGACGTCGCGCAGTGGCGGCTCGCCCTCGATCCCCGTGAGGTGGCGCGGGCCCGGCGGCTGGTCCGCGGGCAGCTGCTCGACTGGGGGCTGCCGGACGCGGTGGAGCCCGCGGGGCTGATGGTCAGTGAGCTGGTCACCAACGCCGTCAGACACGGCCGGGTGCGCGAGATCGGGCTGCGGCTGGTCAGGACGGCCGCCCTGCTCTGCGAGGTCAGCGACGACGAACCGGCGCCCGCCGTGCTGCTCGGCCCGTCCGGTGACGACGAGTCGGGCCGCGGGCTGCTGGTGGTGAGCAGCCTCGCCCGGGAGTGGGGCACCAGCTCCACCGCACACGGCAAGACCGTCTGGTTCGAACAGGCGCTGGCCGACCGGGGCGGCGGGCCCCGGAGCGGACAGCGGGTGACACCGGCGGCCGTGGGCGTCTGAGCCTGCCCGCGGTCTTGCCCGTATCCACGGAGAACGGCGGTCGTTCTCCGGCAGAGCACCGAGGGGCGCAATGGACGCAGGAGTACCTATGTATGTGTCGCCGCAGTACCGCGAGGCGTGGGAGGGGTTCTGGTCGGCCACGTCGGAAGCCCCGGGCGAGGCGATCTGGGACTCGGACCCGTCGCTCACCGCCGTACCGCACACCGAGCTGCTGCTGCCGTACGCCGACACGTCGCTCCCGGTCGTGGACCTCGGCTGCGGAAACGGCACTCAGACCCGCTATCTGTCCACCGTCTTCGCCCGCGCACTCGGCGTGGACCTCTCGCACGCCGCGATCCGTCACGCGCGGCGGGCGGACAGTGCGGGAGTGGCCGAGTTCTCCCAGCTCGACCTGGTGGACACGGAGGCGGTACGGGAGCTGGGCCGGCGGATCGGTGACACCAATGTCTACATGCGGGCCGTCATCCACCAGAGCGAACCCGAGGCGCGCCCGGCCGTCGCCGCAGCCATCGCGGCACTCGTCGGCGAGCGGGGGCGGGCCTTCGTCGCGGAGCTGACGCCCGCTTCGAAGGAACTGCTGCAGAAGGTGGCCGAAGGCCCCGGAGGGCCGCCCGAGAAGCTGCGCAGGGTCATCCAGAACGGCCTCAAGCCGGCCGACGCGTCCGAGGAAGAGGTACCCGGGCTCCTCCGCGGTGCGGGGCTGACGATCCTGGCGAGCGGTGATACCGCACTGGCCCAGACCGAGCATCTGCCGGACGGCACCCGGATCGATCTGCCGGCGCGCTGGTTCGTGCTCGCCGGGACCTCCTGAGGCGCCGCGGGGGTACGGAGCCCGGCCGGCGGATCAGCGGCCGGGCCCGCCGCCGGGCGATGGCAGGTCGCCGGACGGTGGCAGGTCGCCGGGCGGTGGCAGGAGGTCCACCTGCCCGGGGGCGAGCTGCTCGACCAGGTCGGCCAGTTCCAGACAGGCCAGCTCGATCTTGCTGCGGATGTTCTTCTGCTCCGTGACGATCGCGGCCAGCAGCAGCGCCGTCAGCGACACCGAAGCGTTGAACACGGCGACGTTGAGCGTCGCCTCGAACAGGGTCCGGCCCTCGAAGGGGCCGATGTACTCGGTCGCTGCGAGGACGGCGAGCACCGAGGCCAGACAGGCACAGGGGGCGCTGCCGGACAGCTCGAAGCGGAGCGCGGCCCAGATGAGCAGCGGAAAGACAAGAAAGAGCAGGGTGAGCGTGGACCGGGTGGCCAGCAGGGTGACCACCACCGAGGCGAGGGCCAGCGCCGTGGCCTCGGGCCAGCGGTCGGTGGCCCGGGGGAGCCTGATCCGGCGCAGGACGAGCAGGACCGGGGTGGCGACGAGCACTCCCATGGCGTCACCGGCCCACCACGCCAGCCAGACCGGCCAGAAGTCGCGGAGGGGCAGCTTGCCGGTCACCGCCAGCGTGCCGCAGCCGATGGAGGCGCTGACCAGCATCGCCACCGCGGCGCCCAGGAAGACCAGCGTCACACCGTCCCGCAGACGGTCCAGCTCGGGGCGGAATCCCACCCGGCGCAGCATGAGGAACGCGAAGACGGGAGCCAGGGTGTTGCCTGCCGAGATGGTGGCGCCCGGCGGGGTGAGGGTCGCGCCGACCGTGGCGATGGAGAAGAGCGCGCCGATGGCGATACCGGGCCAGACGCGCAGCCCCATGTAGAGCAGGGCGCTGAGCGCGACGCCGGTGGGCAGCCAGAGCGGTGTGACCACGGCACCGTCGACGACCACCTCCCTGAGCAGACCGAGGCGGGCCGATCCGTAGTACGCGGCGGCCACCAGCAGGATCTGCGCGGCGACCACCGCCGGCCGCCGAGAGTACGGCGCGAACAGAGCAGTCGCCATCAGTGGTCCCGGGAGGAAGAGTTGATGTGATCCGGTATTCCCATGGCGGACCGTGGCGGTGCCGGATCCCGGAAAGTTAGCTGATCCAGACCAACCCGCCGTCGGCCGGTCCTTCAGTGGAGTAGACCTCTGGGTTCCCGGCAGGTCCGGCCGGCCCGGAGAACGGACGCATGCGCCCATTCAGGAGAACGCCCTGTGTGTCGCACCGCGTAAGGGCGGGCCGGCGTGGAGGCCGCAGTAGCTTGCTCGGGCTGAGGCGATCCGTTTTGCCCCTGGGCCGTTCGCTGGAGGATGTGCGAACAGTGTGCCGTTCACATCGGCGTATGGCGGGGGCGGCGTCTCACGCATCTACCCCATCGGTCTGTGATCTCGCGGAGGCAACACTTGTTCCCCAAGCCCAAGACCAGCAAGCTCGTCATGGCACTGACAGCCGGTGCGCTGGCCGTCGGAGTCGCCGCCGGTCCGGCTCTCGCCGGTGAGAGCAGCGGCCCGGCCGCCAAGGGCCAGTCGACTGCGGCGGCGTGGACCCACTACAAGGGCCGCGTGATCGCCAGGACAGGCGTGCTGGTGCGCAGTGGCCCCAGCCAGCACTACCGGGTCGTCGGCTCGTACTCGTACCACTCGATCATCCCGATCGTGTGCAAGGTCCGCGGCCAGAACGTGGGCGGAAACATCCTCTGGTACAAGACCGCCAAGGGGAACTTCGTCTCGGCGCGGTACGTCGACAACGTCGGTAGCATTCCGCCCTACTGCTGAACCCTGTAGGTGAACCCCTCGCGCGATGACGCTTCTCCTGTGCAGTCATCAGGCGCGAGGGGTTTTCCGTGTGCGGAGGCCCGAGGGCTTGGATACTCGCCGACTCAGAATCGGCGTCAGTGGTATGGACCTGTGATAGGTGTGCGGTGCCTGGCCAGCGTATTCGTCGGCAGGTAGCGTCATCCGCATGAAGATCCTCATCAGCGCCGACATGGAGGGCGCGACGGGTGTGACCTGGCCCGGCGACGTGCTCCCCGGCAGTGCGCAGTGGGAGCGCTGCCGGTCGCTGTTCACGTCGGACGTGAACGCGGCCGCTCTCGGTTTCTTCGACGGTGGCGCCGACGAGGTGCTCATCAACGAAGCCCACTGGTCCATGCGTAATCTGCTCATCGAGCGGCTCGACGAGCGGGTCCAGATGCTCACGGGTCGTCATAAGTCGCTCTCCATGGTGGAGGGCGTCCAGCACGGCGACGTGGACGGGATCGCCTTCGTCGGCTACCACACGGGCGCCGGTATGGAGGGCGTGCTCGCCCACACCTATCTGGCCAACTCGATCACCGGCGTCTGGCTCAACGGCGTACGGGCGAGCGAGGGCCTTCTCAACGCCCATGTGGTCGCGGAGTACGGAGTCCCGGTGGTGCTCGTCACCGGTGACGACCTCGCCTGCGCCGACGCGCTGGGGTACGCGCCCCGGGCCCGTACCGTGGCGGTGAAGGACCATGTCTCGCGGTACGCGGCGGTCTGCCGCACCCCCGCCCGTACGGCATCCGACATCCGTACCGCCGCGGCCGACGCCACCGCGCTCGCCGTGCGCCACGCACCCGTGACCGGGCAGTCCTTCACGGTGGAGCTGGAGTTCGACGCGGAGCATCTGGTCGGCGCCGCGACCGTCGTACCGGGGGTACGCAGGACGGCTGAGCGGCGTGTCGCGTACACCAGCGCGACGATGTATGAGGGCATTCGGACCTTCAAGGCGGTGACGACCCTCGTCTCGTCCGCGGTGGAGGAACAGTATGGCTGACGTGAATCCGGTGGGACCGGAGCAGCTGGACGCACGGGCGCTCGACGAGGCGGTGGCATTCACCTCGGAGCTGATTCGGATCGACACGACCAACCGGGGCGGCGGTGACTGCCGGGAGCGGCCCGCCGCCGAGTACGTCGCCGAGCGGCTGGCCGGTGCGGGGATCGAGCCGACGCTTCTGGAGCGCACCCCGGGGCGTACCAACGTGGTCGCCAGGATTCCCGGCACCGACCCGTCGGCGGACGCGCTGCTGGTCCACGGCCATCTCGACGTGGTGCCCGCCGAACCGGACGACTGGTCCGTGCACCCGTTCTCCGGGGAGATCCGCGACGGGGTGGTCTGGGGCCGCGGCGCGATCGACATGAAGAACATGGACGCGATGGTGCTCGCGGTGGTGCGGGCCTGGGCGCGCCAGGGCGTGCGCCCCCGGCGTGACATCGTCATCGCCTACACGGCCGACGAGGAGGCGAGCGCCGACGACGGCTCGGGCTTCCTCGCCGACCAGCACCCCGGGCTCTTCGACGGCTGCACCGAGGGCATCAGCGAGTCCGGTGCCTTCACCTTCCACGCCGGTCCGGACCTGCCTGTCTACCCCATCGCGGCCGGTGAGCGCGGCACCGCCTGGCTGCGGCTCACGGCGCACGGCAAGGCGGGCCACGGCTCGAAGGTCAACCGGCAGAACGCGGTCAGCAGGCTCGCCGCCGCCATCGCCCGTATCGGCGAACACCAGTGGCCGGTACGGCTCACGCCGACCGTGCGCGCCGCGCTCACCGAGATCGCCGCTCTGCACGGCATCGAAACGGACACCGCGGCCCCGGACTTCGACGTGGACGCGCTGCTCTCGAAGCTCGGCCCGGCGGCCGCGCTGGTCGAGCCGACCGTCCGCAACAGCGCCAACCCGACGATGCTGACAGCCGGTTACAAGGTCAATGTCATCCCCGGGCACGCGACGGCGTATGTCGACGGACGGATGCTGCCCGGCGGCGAGGACGAGTTCCGCTCGACCATGGACCGCCTCACCGGGCCGGACGTCGACTGGGAGTTCGACCACGGCGAGGTCGCGCTCGAAGCACCGGTGGACTCGCCGACGTACGCGAAACTGCGCGCGGCGATCGAGAGGTTCGCACCGGAGGGGCATGTGGTGCCCTACTGCATGTCGGGGGGCACGGACGCCAAGCAGTTCTCCCGACTGGGAATCACCGGGTACGGCTTCTCGCCGCTGAGGCTGCCTCCCGGCTTCGACTACCAGGCCCTGTTCCACGGGGTCGACGAGCGGGTGCCGGTGGACGCGCTGCACTTTGGCGCCCGGGTGCTCGATCACTATCTGCGTACCGCATAGGGGAGTTGGCAGCATGGCAACCACCGGGGCCTACGGCACATGGCCTTCGCCGATCGACGCCGCAGTCGCGGCGTCGCAGGACGGCCGTCCCGAGTTCATCGGCACGGTCGGCGACGAGGTGTGGTGGACCGCGCCGCGCCCCGCCGAGGGCGGCAGGCGCGCACTGGTGCGGCGGCGGGCGGACGGCAGTGAGGAGACGGCCCTGCCCGCCCCGTGGAACGTCCGCAGCCGGGTCATCGAGTACGGCGGACAGCCCTGGGCCGGGGCGCTGCGGTCGTCGGGCGGGCCGCTCGTGGTCTTCGTCCACTTCGCCGACCAGCGGCTCTACGCGTACGAGCCGGACGCGCGGGGCGGCGCGGCGGAGCCGAGGCCGCTCACCCCGGTCTCCGTCGTGGGCGGCGGACTGCGCTGGGTGGACCCGGTGATCCATCCCGGCTGCGGCGAAGCCTGGTGCGTCATGGAGGAGTTCACCGGCGAGTCGCCCACCGATGTACGGCGGGTCATCGCGGCCGTACCGCTGGACGGCTCGGCCGCCGATGACCGCGCGGCCGTCCGTGAACTCTCCGGCGGAGGCCACCGGTTCGTCACCGGTGCCCGTCTCTCGCCGGACGGGCGCCGTGTCGCGTGGCTCGGCTGGGACCATCCGCGGATGCCGTGGGACGGCAACGACGCCATGGTCGCCGACGTCACCGAAGGCGGCCTCTTCGAGGGGGCCCGGCGTATCGCAGGAGGGCCGGACGAGTCCGTCGCACAGGTGGACTGGGCGGCCGACGGGCGGCTGCTGTTCGCCTCCGACCGCACCGGCTGGTGGAACCTCTACCGGGCGGACCAGGACGGCGCTGCGGTCGCGCTCTGTCCGCGCGACGAGGAGTTCGGCGGGCCGCTCTGGAAGATCGGCCAGAAGTGGTTCGAGCCTCTGGACAGCGGGCTGATCGCCGTCGTGCACGGCGCGGGCGACACCGCGCTCGGGGTGCTCGACCCGGAGAACGGCGAACTCGTCGACGCACCGGGCCCCTGGACCGAGTGGGCCTCGACGCTCTCCGCGCGCGACAGCCGGGTGGTCGGTCTGGCGGCCGGCGCGCGCAGCTCGTTCGAGATCGTGGAGCTCGACACCAGCAGCGGCCACACCCGCGTCATCGGCTCACCGCACCGGGACGCGGTGGACCCCGCCTACTACCCCGAGCCGCAGAGCCGTACGTTCACCGGGCCCGGCGGCCGGGAGATCCACGCCCATGTCCATCCGCCGCACAGCCCCGACCGGACCGCGCCCGACGGGGAACTGCCGCCCTTCGTGATCTGGGCGCACGGCGGCCCCACCAGCCGTGCACCGCTCGTACTCGACCTGGAGATCGCCTACTTCACTTCGCGGGGCATCGGTGTGGCGGAGGTGAACTACGGCGGATCGACCGGCTACGGACGGGAGTACCGCAACCGGCTGCGTGAGCAGTGGGGCGTCGTGGATGTGGAGGACTGCGCGGCCGTCGCCGGTGCGCTCGCCGACGAAGGCGTGGCCGACCGGTCCAGGCTGGCGATCCGCGGCGGCAGCGCGGGCGGCTGGACGTCGGCGGCCTCACTGGCGTCGCTTGCGTCGTCCGGCGTCTACGCCTGCGGCACGGTCATGTACCCCATCCTCGATCTGACCGACTGGGCATCCGACGACGGCACCCACGACTTCGAGTCCCAGTACCTGGAGACCCTCATCGGGCCGTTCGCCGAGGTCCCCGACCGCTACCGTGACCGCTCGCCCGCACAGCACGCCGACCGGGTGTCGGCGCCGTTCCTGCTGCTCCAGGGGCTGGACGACGTGATCTGCCCGCCGGTGCAGTGCGAACGGTTCCTGGAGCGGATGGCGGGCCGGGGCGTCCCGCACGCCTATCTGACGTTCGAGGGCGAGGGACACGGTTTCCGCAGGGCCGACACCATGGTCCGCGCACTGGAGGCCGAACTCTCCTTGTACGTACAGACCTTCGGCATCGACCGGCCCGACCTCCCCGTCCTTGAGCTGCACACATGACGGCCCGTCCGGCGCCCGCCCTGACCCCGCTGACCCGGCCGGCCCGGCTCCGGCCGGGGGCCAGGGTCGCCGTCGTGTCGCCCAGCGGGCCCGTCCCGGAGGACCGGCTCACGGCCGGTCTCGGCATCCTCCGCGGCTGGGGCCTGGAACCGGTGGTGATGCCCCATGTGCTGGACCGGCACCCGCGGTTCCGGTATCTCGCGGGCGCCGACGAGGCGCGCGCCCGCGATCTGCAGACGGCCTGGTGCGACCCGGGGATCTCCGCGGTCCTCTGCGCACGCGGCGGCTACGGCGCGCAGCGCATGACCGATCTGCTGGACTGGGCGGCGATGCGCGCGGCCGGGCCCAAGGTGTTCGTCGGGTACAGCGATGTCACCGCGCTGCACGAGGCGTTCGCCGTGCGGATGGGACTCTCGACGCTGCACGGTCCGATGACCGCCGCCCTCAGCTTCATCGAGAACACCGCGACCCAGGAGTCCCTGCGCGCCACCCTCTTCGAGCCCGAAACGGTCCGCACGCTCGGCCTCGGCACGGCCCGCACCCTGGTGCCCGGCCGGGCGGCGGGCATCACCTTCGGGGGCTGCCTCTCACTGCTCGCCGCCGAACTCGGCACCCCGTACGCCCGCCCCACCGGGCGCGGCGGGCTGCTGCTGATCGAGGACATCGGGGAGGAGGGCTACCGCATCGACCGGATCCTCACCCAGCTGCTCCGCTCGGGCCTCCTGGAGGGGGTCGCCGGTATCGCCCTCGGCTCCTGGGAGGAGTGCACCCCGGACGACGAGGTGCGGGCGGTGCTGCTGGACCGGCTCGGCACACTGGGCGTCCCGGTGGTGGAGGAGTTCGGCTTCGGCCACTGCTCCACCGCGCAGACCATGCCGCTCGGCGTGCCCGCCGTCCTGGACGCCGGGGCGGGCACCCTCACCCTGGACGTTCCGGCCCTGGTCCTGGACGCCGGGGAGCGCGCGCCGGAACACCCCTCCGCGGCACGCGCCCCCGCGGTCTAATCTGGCCCGATGCCAGACACGACCGCATATCTCGCCTCGGGCCCCCGTGTGGGCGTACGCCACTTCTCGTACGAGGACGCCGGGGAGTTCACCGGGCTGGTACGGGAGAGCAGGGAGCTGCACCATCCCTGGCTCGCCCCGCCCGCCGACCCGGAGAGCTACCTCGTGTACGCGCGCCGGCTGATCGAGGACCCGGCCAGGGCCGGTTTCCTGGTCTGCGAACACGCGGGCGACACCCCCGGACGCATCGCCGGGTTCATCAACATCAACAACATCGTCCAGGGCGCCTTCCGCAGCGGGGCGCTCGGATACGGCGCGTTCGCGCACTCCGCGGGGCGGGGGCTGATGGGGGAGGGGCTGCGCCTGGTGATGCAGTACGCCTTCGGCCCGCTCGGCCTGCACCGTCTTGAGGTCAACATCCAGCCGGCCAACGAGGCGTCGCTGGCGCTGATCCGCCGTGCCGGGTTCCGTCTTGAGGGGTACTCACCGGACTTCCTCTTCATCGACGGAGCCTGGCGGGACCATGAACGCTGGGCATTCACCGCGGAGATGACGGCCCGCTGAGGACCGGGGTGCCGCAGGTCAGCGGCCCCTGCGGTTGATCTTCATGGTGTCCATATCCGTCACGGTCGAGCGCAGCGGGCCGAAGCCGTGCCCCAGCTCCTTCAGCGCGGTCTCGGCCCGGTCCTCCGCGATGGCGCCCGCCATCTCCTCGCCGTCCGCCGCGTCCGACGCGACCACATAGCGGAACGAGAAGTGTTTCAGCACCTTGTCGTAGGTGAGGGAGCCCTCCTCGGTGAAGTGCATCTGGGGCAGGCCGTGTTCGTCCACCTCGGCGAGCAGCCGGGCCCGCGAGTCGTCCGTCAGCCCCTCCCAGGTGCCCCGCACAATGACCCGGTAGGTGTGCTGCTCGGCCATCTCGTCCGCCCTCATCTCGTTCGTACGCCGTTCCCGGTGCAGGTTACGGGCTGGGCCGGATCCCGGGTACCGGATTGTTCGCGGGTTCCCGAGCGGCGTTCGGGCAAATCGGCTCGCGGTAACCCCTGGTCAGACCGGCCCCGCCGGTGTTCCATGGTCATCAGGGGGGCCGGGCGGACGGCTGCTCCCACGAGCGAGTGAGGTTGCCTTGGCCACGACCGTGCGACGTGCCGTAATGACGCTGCCCACCGCCCCGTTGGGGCCGGAGAACCCGCTTCCGGCGCTGCGCCCGCTCGACGAGACGCACACCGTGGACGCGGAGGGGCGGGCCGATCTCCCGCACGACATGGCCCGCCAGATCGGATACGAGCCGCTGACCAGCGTGCTGCCGGTGCGTGTACGCGACGGGTACGACAGGGAGCGCACCCCCGCCGGAATCGACACGATCGTGATCGAGAACGACCGGCTGCGTGCCACCGTGCTGCCCGGTCTCGGCGGCCGGATCCACTCCCTCTTCCACAAGCCGTCCGGACGGGAGCTGCTCTACCGCAACCCGGTGCTCCAGCCCGCCGACTTCGCGCTGAACGGCGCCTGGTTCTCCGGCGGTATCGAGTGGAACATCGGGGCGACCGGGCACACCACGCTCAGCTGCGCCCCGCTGCACGCCGCGCTGGTGACCGCGCCCGACGGCGGCGAGATGCTCCGGCTCTGGGAGTGGGAGCGGCTGCGCGACCTGCCCTTCCAGGTGGACCTCTGGCTGCCCGACGGCTCCGACTTCCTGTACGTCGGGGTCCGGATCCGCAACCCGCACGAGCAGCCGGTGCCCACCTACTGGTGGTCCAACATCGCCGTGCCCGAGAGCCCCACCACCCGGGTCCTCGCCCCCGCCGACGAGGCCTGGCACTTCGGCTACGAGCGCAGCCTGCGCCGCGTCCCGGTACCCGGCTGGAACGGCGCCGACCGTACGTACCCGCTGCGCAGCGAGTACCCGGCGGACTACTTCTACGAGGTCCCGCCGGAGGCGAGGAAGTGGGTCGCCTCGCTGGACGAGGAGGGCCGGGGGCTCGTCCAGACCTCCACCGACCAGCTGCGCGGCCGCAAGCTCTTCCTCTGGGGCTCTGGCACCGGCGGACGGCGCTGGCAGCAGTGGCTGACCGAACCGGGCACCGGAGGGTACGCGGAGATCCAGGCGGGTCTCGCCCGCACCCAGCTGGAACACGTACGCCTGGAGGCAGGCGCCGAGTTCAGCTGGCTGGAGGCTTACGGGCCGCTCACCGCCGACGCATCGGCCGTGCACGGCGACGACTGGGACGCGGCCCGCGGCGAGGCGGAGTCCCGGCTCGAAGCCGCGCTGCCCCGGGCCGCGGTCGAGACCGCCTACGGGGCGTGGCGCGGCTGTATGGACCGCGAGCCGCACGAGATGCTCGCCACCGGATCCGGCTGGGGTGCGCTCGAAGTGCTGCGCGGCGGATACAAGCTGCCGGGCACCCCGTACTACGCTTCGGCGCTCGGTGACGACCAGCAGCCGTGGCTGGAGCTGTACCGCTCCGGTGCGTTCCCGGCTCCGCGCAGGGTCACCCCGCCAGGACCCTCGCTGGTGTCCAGGCACTGGCGGGACATGCTGGAGACGGCCCGCGCCGAACCGCTGACCGAGTACCACCTGGGGGTCGCGCAGTGGCACGGCGGCGACCGGGCCCAGGCGGTGCGCAGCTGGGAGCGCGGTCTCGAACTCGCGCCCTCCCGCTGGCCGTTGCTGCGCTGTCTCGCCGTCGCCGACCGGTGCGACGGCCACGACGGGCGGGCCGCCGACCGGTACGCCGAGGCCTTCGACGATCTCTGCGAGGAACGCCGGAACGGGGCGGGCTGGACGGCGGTGACCGCCGCCCTGGGGCGCGAGGCCATCGACGCGCTGCTCGCGGCCGGGCGCACCGCCGACGCCCGGAGTGTCTGGGGCCGACTGGACCAGGAGACCCGGGCGCGGGGCCGGTTCCGGCTGATCGACGCGCAACTGCTGCTGGCGGAAGGGGACATCGGGGCGGCACGTGCGGTGTTCGACAAGGGCTTCGAGGTGGCGGACATCCGGGAGGGCGCCGAGATCCTCAACGAGGTCTGGGCGGCCCTCACGGACGATCCGCTGCCGGAGATGTACGAGTACCGGATGCGGCCGCAGAGCTGACGGGGGCGCGGGAGGCTGGCGCCCGCTGCCCCGGTGCTCAGGCGGCGGGACCGGCCCCGGCCTCGCCGCCGCTTCCGTTCCGGTCCACGTACTCGAAGACCGACCCGTCGGGGTGGACCGCGATCAGATTGCGGCCCACCGGGGTCGGTACCGGCCCCGCGATGACCTGTGCGCCGATCTCGTTCAGCGTGGTGAGCGCCTCGTCCACATCCCGTACCGCGATGGTCGCCGTCACCTTGCGCAGAATCTCCAGCTCCGACTCGGGGCCGCTCATCAGGAGGAAGAAGCCGACCGCGGCGACGGATACACCGGCGCGCTCGAAGCGCAGCGCCTTGGCGCCCGTGAGGCGTTCGTAGAAGAACACCGAGGCTTCGAGGTCGGCGACGCAGATACGCAAGGTAGTGCCCAGGATCTCCATGCGGAGCAGCCTAGTTGACGTGGGAACGGGGGCGGGAGGGCCGGTCGCCGTGCCCTCCCCCTGTCCCGCCGCTCAGACCCGGCAGAGGACTTCGCCGTGCGGCACCAGGAACCAGCCGTCCTGCTGCGCGCCCCACTCGCGCCAGGCGTCCGCGATCGCCGTCAGCTGTTCCCGGGTCGCGTGGCCGCCGTCGACCGCCTGCCGCGCGTAGACCGACTGGACCGTACGGTCCGCCCACAGCCCGCTCCACCAGGCCCGCTCCTCCTCGTTGGCGAAGACCCAGTTGGTGGCCGTCGGCCTGATGTCCGTGAAGCCGGCCTGCCGCGCCCAGGAGAACAGCCGCCGCCCGGCGTCCGGTTCGGCGCCGTTGCCCCGGGTGACCCGGTGGTACAGGTCCAGCCAGTCGTCCATCACCGGTGACTCCGGGTACCAGGTGAACGCCCCGTAGTCGCTCTCGCGCACCGCGACGATGCCGCCGGGTTTGGTGACCCGGCGCATCTCCCGCAGCGCCTGCACCGGGTCGCCCACATGCTGGAGCACCTGATGGGCGTGGACCACACAGAAGGTGTCGTCCGGATATTCCAGCGCATGCACGTCCGCGACCGCGAAGTCCGTGTTGGCCAGACCGCGTTCGGCCGCCAGCGCGCGTGCCTGCTCCAGGATTTCGGGCGCCCTGTCCACACCCGTGACACTGCCGTCGGGCACCAGCGCCGCCAGGTCGGCGGTGATGGTGCCGGGGCCGCAGCCGATGTCCAGGATCCGCATATGGGGCTTGAGCTCGTCCACCAGATAGGCCGCGGAGTTGGCGGCGGTACGCCAGGTGTGCGAACGCAGCACCGACTCGTGGTGGCCGTGGGTGTATACGGCTGTCTCTTCCGGCATGGCGGGACTCCTGTCCGACGTCGAACTCGTCCGATGTGGTGGACCCACCGTAGAGGGTTTCGCCGTATGGTGAGATTCGTATCTCGCATACTGGTATGTGGGTGCCGCCACACCGGGGAAACATGTGCGCGTCGCGCCGGACCGGGTACGCGGTGCTGTGCGACCGGGACAGGCTGAGCAGCCGGGCCGCCCACTCCAGGAGCGGGCCCGCTCGACACCGCACCGCCGGCCCCGCTGAAGGCCCGGTCGCGGGAAGGGAACAGCAATGAGCACGGATCAGAACGCAGAACTCTTCGAACTGGCCCAGCAACTCCGCGTGGACGCGGTGCGCGCCGCCGACGCGGCGGGCTCCGGGCACCCCACCTCGTCGATGTCCGCGGCGGATCTGGCCGCCGTACTGCTCGCCAGGCATCTGCGCTACGACTTCGACCGGCCCGACCACCCGGGCAACGACCGCTTCGTCCTCTCCAAGGGCCACGCCACACCGCTCCTGTACGCCATGTATCTCGCGGCGGGCGCCATCGACGACGACGAGCTGCTGACCTTCCGCAAGGAGGGCAGCCGTCTTGAGGGCCACCCGACACCGCGCATCCCGTGGGTGGACGTGGCCACCGGTTCGCTGGGACAGGGGCTGCCGGTAGGCGTGGGGATGGCGCTCGCCGGGAAGTGCCTGGAGCGGGTGGACTACCGGGTCTGGGTGCTGAGCGGCGACAGCGAGATGGCCGAGGGCTCCGTCTGGGAGGCGGCCGAGCACGCCGGGTTCGAGGGCCTGGGCAATCTGACGCTGATCGTCGACGTCAACCGGCTCGGACAGCGCGGGCCCACCCGGCACGGCAGGGACCTGGCGGCGTACGGGCGCAGGCTGCGCGCCTTCGGCTGGCACACGGTCGAGATCGACGGTCACGACATCGCTGCCGTGGACGCCGCGTACGAGGAGGTGCGCGGTGTCACGGACCGGCCCACCGCGATCATCGCGGGCACCCGCAAGGGGCGCGGGGTGGCCGCCGTCGAGGACCAGGAGGGCAAGCACGGCAAACCCCTGCCGGACGCCGCAGCGGCCGTCGACGAGCTGGGCGGCCGCCGGACCGCCCGGGTCGATGTGCACAAGCCCGCCGACGCCCAGCCGCGGCGGATCACCGGCAGCGGCGATCTCGTACTGCCGCGCTACGAGAAGGGCGACGAGGTCGCGACCCGCAACGCGTTCGGCGAGGCGGTCACCGCACTCGGCACGGCGCGCGGCGATGTCGTCGTACTGGACGGCGAGGTCGGCGACTCGACCCGCGCCGAGTTCTTCTCGAAGAAGCACCCCGAGCGGTACTTCGAGTGCTACATCGCCGAACAGCAGCTGGCGGCGGGCGCGGTCGGCATGCAGGCGCGCGGCTACACCCCGTTCGCGTGCAGCTTCGCCTCGTTCCTCACCCGGGCGCACGACTTCTTCCGGATGGCGGCGATCGGCAGGGCCGACATCAACGTCGTGGGCTCCCATGTCGGTACCGCGATCGGCGAGGACGGCCCCTCCCAGATGGGGGTGGAGGACCTGGCGATGTTCCGGTCCGTGCACGGCAGCACCGTCCTGTACCCGAGCGATGCCAACCAGACGGCCCGGCTCGTGGCGGAGATGGCTGACGCCCACGGCATCCGCTATCTGCGGACCAACCGCGGGGAGACCCCGGTCATCTACGGGCCCGACGAGGAGTTCCCGATCGGCGGCAGCAAGGTCCTGCGCTCCGGTGCGAGCGACGAGCTGACCCTGATCGGGGCGGGCCAGACGCTCCACGAGTGCCTGGAGGCGGCCGACATCCTGGCCCGGGAGGGCATCGCGGTGCGGGTGATCGACCTCTACTCGGTCAAGCCCGTGGACGCCGGGACCCTGCGGACGGCGGCGGACCAGACGGGCTGTCTGGTCACCGTCGAGGACCATCACCCCGAGGGCGGTCTGGGGGACGCGGTCGCCGAGGCGTTCGCGGACGGCAGGCCGGTGCCCCGGCTGGTCCGGCTCGCGGTCGGCAACATGCCGGGATCGGCCTCGCCGCAGGAGCAGCTGGCCGCGGCCGGGATCGACGCCCCGAGCATCGCGGCGGGCGCCCGGCTGCTGGTGGAGAAGGCCGTGATCAGGCCGGGCGGGGGCGCCTGAGTGGCCGATTCCGCGGCCCCCGGCCGGTAGACGCCGTACTCCGGCAGTCCGGTCGGGGGCCGCGGACTTCCACGGGCCGGAGCGGGTACCCGGCGGTTCATGGAAGCAGTGACGCACCCCTGGCCGACCGGGACCTCCGGCCCGCCAGGACACCGCAGGAACGACATACGGGGGACCGCATGAGTGAAGCGCCGGACAGCGGTACGGAAGAGACGTCCGACCAGAAGACCAAGGTGACGGTACTGGTGGCGCTCGCCGCCAACCTCGTCATCGCCGTGGCCAAGGCGGTCGGCGGGGTCTTCGCCGGATCCCCGGCCCTGCTCTCCGAGGCAGCTCACTCGGTCGCCGACAGCCTCAACGAGGTGTTCCTGCTCTTCGCGCTCCGGCGGAGCAAACGCCCCGCGGACCCCCAGCACCCCTTCGGCTACGGCAAGGAACGCTTCTTCTGGGCGCTGCTCGCCGCCGTCGGCATCTTCGTCATGGGCGGCTGCTTCTCCGTATGGCAGGGCGTCGAGGCGTTGCGCGGCGGCGGGGAGCAGGAGTCCACCGGCGGATACATCGTGGGGCTCGTGGTGCTGGGCGTGGCGCTGATCGCCGAGGGCACCTCACTGGCGCGCGCCCTCCTCCAGGTGCGCGGCCAGTCCGGAGACGGCATCGGCAAGGATCCCGCGCTGCGGACCGTGATCGCCGAGGACGGCACCGCCGTCATCGGTGTGCTGCTCGCCATGGCGGGGATGGGCCTGCACATGGCGACCGGGCAGATCGCCTGGGAGGCATCGGCCTCGATCGCCATCGGGGCGCTGCTCGGCTATGTCGCCTACCGGCTCGGCAAGGACGCCCGTGACCAGCTCATCGGGGAGGCCGCCGACCCGGACCTGCGCGCCGGTATCGAGGAGATGCTTGCCGCTCAGCCCGAGATCGACCAGGTGTCCTCGCTGCTGACCATGCGTCTGGGGATGGAGTCGACGCTGGTGGCCGCCCGGGTCGACCTGGTGCCGGGGCTGGAGAGCGAGCATGTGGAGCTGATCTCGATGCGGATCAGGGCCTCCATCGAGAAGACCTGGCCGGAGGCCGACCAGGTCTATCTCGATGTGACGGACGCGGCTAGAGCGGCAGCGGACGGTACACCGTGAGCGCCTCGTCGTCCTTGTCGATCCAGAGCGAGGGCGGCGCTTCGGTGATCTCACCGTCGAAGGCGAGCGGTGTGCCGGGGGTGAGTCCGGCGACCCGGACCCGGCGCAGCCGCTCCGCCGCGTGGACGGGGGAGCGGGACAGCGGCCCGGCGAGCGCCGCCGCCAGCAGCCGCAGCCCCGGAAGGCGGCCGCCGTGCACCACCCGGACATCGAGCAGGCCGTCCGCCAGATCGAAACGGCGGCCGGGGGTCGGACCCATCTGCTGGTACATGCCGTTGCCCGCGAACAGCATCCAGAGGGTCCGCCGCTCGCCCTGGAAGTCGGCCTGGAGCGGCCGCTGCGAGCTGAGCACCCGGGCCGCCGCCAGCACCCCGGCGGGCCAGCCGCCGATCTTCGGCGACCAGCGCTCCCTGATCCGCACCAGCTCCGGATAGGAGCCCAGGCTGAAGGTGTTGAGGAAGTGGCCGGGCTCGCCGCCGGGCCCGTCGGGACCCGGCGAGAAGCGGCCCAGGTCGACCTTGACCGCGTCGCCCGAGGCCAGTGCCCGGCAGGTGTCGTGGACCTCCTCGATCCCGATGTCGTACGCGAAGTGGTTCAGCGTCCCGCCGGGGAAGACCGCCAGCGGTACCCCGTGCCTGGCCGCCACCACGGCCGCCCTGTTGACCGTGCCGTCGCCGCCACAGATGCCCAGGGCCCGGCAGTTCCGCGCGGCCTTCTCCAGGGTCGCCACCAGGTCGTCCGGCTCGCACTCCACGACATCCGCGAGCGGCAGCGCATCCCTGACCAGGGACGACTTGGCCGCGGCCGACCCCGACGCCTTGTTGACCACCACCACGAGATCCTCGCCGCCGGGCAGCACAGGCGCCTCGGTGTGCGGGCGGCCGGGGGCGGGCAGCTGGTCGCGCGTCGGTACGAGACCCCGCACCGCGAACGCGGCCCCCACCCCGAGCGCCGCCCCGATCACCACATCGCTCGGATAGTGCACGCCCGTGTAGACCCGGGATGCGGCGACGCTGAAGGCGAGGGGCGCGACCACCGCGCCCCAGCCCTTCGACTCCAGGGCGACACCCGTCGCGAACGCGGCGGCCGAAGCCGCGTGGCCGGACGGGAAGGACGTGGTGACCGGCTGCCGCTTGAGCTGCCTCACCACGGGCACGGCGTCCAGTATCGGTCTGGACCGGCGGACCGAGCCCTTGGCCACCGTGTTGGCGACCGCCGACGCCACGGCCAGCGAGGTCACCCCGCGCAGTGCGGCCCGCCGGGCCCGGGTGGAGCGGCCCACCGCGGCGATTCCGGCGGCGGCGCCGAACCAGAGCAGACCGTGGTTGGCGCTGCGGCTCAGCCGGGGCAGGACCGGGGCCGCGGCCGGCCAGTGCCGGGCAGCCGCGGACCGGAACAGGGCCTGGTCCCGGGCCCCGAGCCAGCCCGTGAGCCGTTCGAGGCGGACCGGGCCGATGCGGGGGACGGCGGATGCCATGGAAATCAACCCTCTCGGTGATCGCTGCACGTCCGGCACGTCGCCCGTGCGGCGGACGGCCCGGTGCGGGGGCTCTGCTGACCGATCGTCGTACCCCGTCCGGCCGGGTCGATGCCTGCACCACCCCGGCGCGCCGCCGCACGGCCCCCGGCGCGCCCTCGCACGTCGCGTGGCCACCGCCCGGCCTCGTCCGGACGGAGGCCCCGCCGCCCGGAGAGCCCCCGGAGACCCCGGCGGCCACGGTCGCCCGGCCGGGCAAAGCTACGTATAAAGGTCTCTGGGGGGCCGGTGACAGCGGAGGTGCGGGTATGCAGCGGACGGTTCCGGAGAGCCGAGGCCCGGTCCGCTACGGGCCGCCCGCCCCCGGCCCCGGACTGCCGGTGCTCACCGAGCTGGCCGACACCTTCACCGGCGCCGCTCCGCGCGCGGAACCCGAGCCGCTGGGCGGCGGGACCGCGCTGCGGGCGGCGGCCGCCGGATACTGGAGCCGCCGGGGGCTGGACTGCACGCCGGCCGACACGGTCGCCGCGGGCGGTGCCCAGTCGCTGCTCCTCGCGCTCCTCGCGGCGGACGGCGGCGACCTCATGCTGCCCCGCCCGTGCCCCGCCTGGTGGCTGCCGCAGGCACGTCTCGTCGGGCGGTCCGCCTACCCGGTGCCCACCCCCGCGGAGTGCGGAGGGGTGCCCGATCCGTACGCGCTCCTGGAGACCGTACGCAGAGTGCGCGCCGAGGGCGGCGACCCCCGGCTGCTGCTGCTCTCCGTGGCCGACGACCCCACCGCGACCGTCGCTCCGCCCGAACTGCTCCACCGGGCCTGCGAGGCCGCGCTCTCCGAAGGGCTGCACCTGGTCAGCGACGAGACCTGGCGCGACACCCGGCACCGGCCGGACGAGACGGTGCTGCTCAGTCCCGCCGAGATGTGGCCGGACGAGGTGACCGTCCTGTCCGACCTGGCGGGATCCCTGACCCCCACGGCCTGGCCGGTGGCGGTCGCCCGCTTCCCCGCGACCGCCGACGGGGCCGCCCGGCGGGCCAGAACGCTGGACGTCCTCACGGCCATCGGGGCCGCGGTGTCCGCACCGGTCGCCGCAGCGGCCGCCCACGCGCTGGGCGAACCGGCGGCCGTACGGGAACGTGCGGTACGGGCGGCCCTCCTGTACGCCCGGCTGGGCACCGCGGCCCACCGCACCGTCCTCGCCGCGGGCGCGCTCGCCAGGCCCCCGCAGGCCGGACGCCATCTCTACGCGGACCTGGGCCCGCTGCGTACCGGTCTCACGGCCCTCGGTGTCACCGACTCGATGGAGCTGGAGGACTGTCTGGGGGAGCGGATCGGCGCACCCGTGCCCGGGGGCCACCGCTTCGGCGACGACCCGGCCGCGCTGCGGGTGAGGTTCGCGACCGGCCCGCTCGCCGGAGCAACCCCCACGGAGCGCCTGGAGTCCCTCAACTCGGCGGAGCCACTCGAACTGCCCCATGTGGCCCGCTCGTTGGGCACCTTCGCGACGGCCCTGGAGCAGCTGCGATGAGCGACTCACCGCCGAACGACTCACCGCCGAACGACTCTTCGCCGAACGACTCACCGCCACCGGACGGAGCCCTTCGATGACGGAACGTACCGAGAGCTCCCGCCCCGGGCCGCAGCCCCGGGAGCGGGCCGTGTCCCCGGCCGGGCAGCCGGCCCCCGCCGTGGAGCGGACCGCGCCCGCCCCCGCCGTGCACATGAACGCGTACGGGGAGGGGGCACAGCCCGCCCCCGTCCTGAGGAAGACACAGGCCCGGCCGCACATCCGGACCCGCCCCAGGCCCCGCCCGCTCGGTCTGCTGCGCCCGCCCGGTGAGACCAGGCTCTGGCCCAAGTCGTTCGCCGACCGGCTCACCGCCCCGCTGCCCGGTGTCAGGGCCATGGCGAGACTGGCCCGGGAGGGCTCCGTACGGCCGCGCTCCGAGGGGCTGCGCGACATTCCGCTGCTGCCCTACGAGCCCGCTCCGCTCCCCGATGCCGACGCCACCACCATCGCCGTCACCTGGGCGGGCCACGCCAGCTGGGTGGTGCGCATCGGGGGGCTCACGGTCCTCACCGATCCGGTCTGGTCGCGCCGGATCCTCGGTACGCCCGCCCGGGTCACACCGGTCGGGGTCCGCTGGGCGGATCTGCCCAAAATCGATGCCGTGGTCATCAGCCACAACCACTACGACCACCTGGACGCCCCCACCGTCAAACGGCTCCCGCGCGACACCCCGCTCTTCGTCCCGGCCGGACTGGCCCGCTGGTTCCGGCGCCGGCGCTTCACCCGCGTCACCGAGCTGGACTGGTGGGAGTCGTCCGAGACCGGCGGCGTCCGGTTCGAGTTCGTGCCTGCCCACCACTGGTCCAAGCGCACCCTTACCGACACCTGCCGCTCGCTCTGGGGCGGCTGGGTCCTCACCGACGAACGGGGCCGGCGGGTGTACTTCGCGGGTGACACCGGGTACGGCCACTGGTTCGGGGAGATCGGCCACCGCCACCCGGGCATCGATCTGGCGCTGCTGCCGATCGGGGCGTACGAACCGCGCTGGATGCTCGGGCCCGTGCACACCGACCCGGAGGAGGCGGTGGCGGCCTGCGAGGATCTGGGTGCGCGCCGGATGGCGCCGATGCACTGGGGCGCCTTCCTGCTCTCCGCCGAGCCGGTGCTCGAACCGCTCACCAGGGTCCGCGCGGCGTGGGAGCGGGCCGGACGTGCGCGCGACGAGCTGTGGGACCTGCCGGTCGGCGGGTCCCGGGTGCTCCAGGAGGTGCCCGCCGAGTGACCGGCCGCGCGTACGCCGGGGCGGGCCCGGCGGAGGCAGTGGTGGGGGTCGGGCCAGTGGTGGGGGTCGGGCCGGGCGGCTGTGGGGCCGCCCGGGCGGGCCCGGACGAGCGCGCCCGGCTGAGCGTTCCGTCCGAGGCAGCGGCGGGGCGTGCGGGAGGCCGCGTCAGTAGCCGGCCGGGCGCACCAGGCCCGTCTCGTACGCGAAGACCGCGGCCTGGGTCCGGTCGCGCAGGCCCAGCTTGACCAGGATCCGGCTCACATGGGTCTTCACGGTCTGCTCGGCCACCACCAGCTGCCCGGCGATCTCCGCGTTGGACAGCCCCTGGGCGATGAGCGAGAGGACCTCGGTCTCACGCTCGGTCAGCTCGCCGGCCCGCCCCTTCGGCGCGGTGCGGGGCGAGCTGGTCACCCGGGAGAACTCGGCGATGAGCCGTTTGGTGATGTTCGGGGCGAGCAGCGCGTCACCGGCCGCCACCACCCTTACGGCACGGGCGAGTTCATCGGCCGAAGCGTCCTTCAGGAGGAAACCGGCCGCGCCCGCGCGGAGCGCCTCGTACACGTACTCGTCGAGATCGAAGGTCGTCAGCACCAGGACCCGCACCGTCGCACCGGCGGGCCCGGTGATCCGGCGGGTCGCCTCGATACCGCCGAGTCCGGGCATCCGGATGTCCATCAGGACGACGTCCGGGGCGAGTCCGGCGATCTGGGCGATGGCGTCGTGACCGTCGACGGCCTGGCCGACGACCTCGATGTCCGGCTCGGCGTTGAGCAGCACCGTAAAGCCCTGACGCACCATCATCTGGTCGTCGGCGATCAGTACCCGGATGGTCATGAGGGCCCCTCCAGGGGAAGTATCGCCGCCACCTCGTACCCGCCGCCGGGGGTCGGCCCGTTGGCGAAGTCGCCGCCCAGCATGGCGGCGCGCTCCCGCATGCCCAGCAGCCCGTGACCGGCGCCGGCCGTCACGGCCGCCGGTGCGGGCGCCCCGGCAGGCGCGGTGTTGGTGACCCGCACATCGAGGGCGGACGACCGGTGGACGATCTCCACCTGTACCTCCGCTCCGGGTGCGTGGCGCAGCACATTGCTGAGCGCTTCCTGCACGATACGGAACGCCGTGAGGCTTACGCCCGGCGGCAGCTCACAAGGGCCCCCGGTGGTACGGGCGGTGACGGTGAGTCCGGCCGTACGTACCCGGGTGAGCAGCGCGTCCAGCTGGTCGAGGGTGGGCTGCGGGGCGTGCCGCAGGTCGTCGTCCGATGTGTCGTCGGAGCGCAGCACGCCCAGGACCCGGCGGAGTTCGGTGAGCGCGGTCACCGCGTTCTCCCGGATGCCCGCGAGGTTCTCCCGCAGCTCGTCCGAGGGGTTGTCCACCAGGTGCGGGGCGACCTGCGCCTGGATGGAGATGACCGACATATGGTGCGCCACGACGTCGTGCAGCTCGCGCGCGATCCGGTTGCGCTCCTCCAGGAGGGTGCGCAGGGTCCGCTCCTCGGCGGTGAGTTCGGCCTGGGCGTCGGTCTCCCGGCGGGCCTTCCGTAGCCCGCGCAGCGAGGAGCCGACCACCACCACGGCGATCAGTGCGGGGGCCGTACGGTCGAGGTCGTAGTTGTGCGGCCGGGTGGCGAAGGCGATACAGGCCAGCCCGGCGAGCAGGGTCACCACCAGCGCCCCGCCCGCCCGCCGGGGCCGGACCCGCAGGGCCAGCAGGAACAGCATCCCCCCGGTCAGGATCATCCCGGGGACCGTACGCGGATAGGGCACGCCGGGGCCGGTCTCCTGTTCGGTGAGGGCGGCGGTGACCACCATCAGGACCGTCGAGGCCCACCAGGCGGGTACCGGACGGAACACTCCGGCGACGAGCAGCGCGCCCTCGGCGATACCGAGCAGTGCCGTGACTCCGGGGAGAGCGCCTCCATCGGCCGGTGTGAGGCTGTTCGCCTGCAAGGTGGCGAGCAGCGCAGCGCAGAGGACCACCAGCACCACGAACGCCGGCCGCCAGGCGGAGTATCCGGGCTGCCCCATGGCCGGCCTCGGGTCGGCGGGGTCCAGCAGATCGTGCAGCAGGGCGCCCGGCGCACGGCGCAGGGCCGCCGTCACCCGTGCCCGCCCCCACCACGGCGGTTCCCGCCGCGCCGCCCGGCCCACCTCAGACGTGGTCATGCTGTGTCTCCCCCCGCGGGGCGAGCACCCCGGTCCGTACGACTGTGCTGTGTCCGCGTCCGCGCCGCCCCTGCTCGTACGTGTGGAACGCCGCCCAGCACACCAGCAGCGCCACCGCGAACACCGGCAGCCAGGCCACCCGGGCGAGCACCCACCCCCAGCCGTCCGGGACGGTGTGCAGGCCCGGCAGTGCCCGGCCGGTGAGCATACCGACAGCGGTGACCGCCATCATCGCGGTCTGGTGCCAGAGGAAGACGGTCATCGCGGAGAGATTGACCAGCGCCACGGCGGCCCAGGCGGCCGGGCGCACCAGAACCCGCCGCAACGGGCCGAGCAGCAGCAGAGCGGCTCCGCACTGGGCGAGACCGAAGGTGACGGCGGCGAGAGTCGGCGGATCCAGGTTGGACACCCGGGAGCCGGGGACCCCGACCATGGACGCCGGGTACCCCGCCCCCAGGACGAGGCCCGCGGTGGCCGCAGCGCCGCCCAGCAGCAGCACCCACGCCGTCCGGCGTCCGCCCAGCGCGCCGCGCGACCGGGCCGCGCCAAGGCAGTACGGGACGAGCCAGCCCGCCGCCACATTGATCCAGCCCAGCCAGGACGGCCCGCCGAGCCCGAAGCGGATCAGGTCGACGTGCAGCACGACGGCGACCGGCCACAGCGGATGCAGCCGGACGACCAGCGGGGTCGCCGCGGTGAGCCCCGCGAGGACCAGCAGGAACCAGAGCGGCGACAGCACCAGCTTGAGCAGGGCGTACACGGTCTGCGGGCCGACACCCGACACGAGCATCACGGCCGCCGCCACGCCCCACACCATCAGCACCGCGGCCACCGGCCGGCCCAGCCGCGCCAGCCGGGCCCCGAGCCACTGCCGGTAGGTGACACCCCGGGCGCGAGCCCTCGCGTACCCCGTCGCGCCCACCTGACCGCCCACCAGGAAGAAGACCGCCAGGGTCTGCAACAGCCAGGAGACGGGGGCGAGATGGGGCATGTACCGCAGTGGGCTCGCTCCGTGCACCGTGCCGCTGTCGGTGACCAGCGCGGTCACCAGCCAGTGGCCGAGCACCACACCGAGAATCGCCAGGGCGCGCAGCGCGTCGACAGCCCGGTCGCGGCCCGGTGGTGTCCAGGACCCGATCCGCCCTACCAGCTCACGCATGGCGGGCCTCCCCGGCAGGGGGCTGCCCCGAGACGATCCGCGCCAGGTTCGCCAGTGACAGCGAACCGGGCTTCAGATAGTCACTGTGGCCGCCGCCGCCCGCGTCGAAGACCCGGGCGCCGAAGCCGGCCGCCACCGGGTCGGCGCCGAGCCCGAGAGTGACGAACGGCAGCGGGATCCGTACATGCGGCACATCGGCGATCCAGTCGCCGCGCCCTCGTCCGGCCCAGACGGTGGCCCGGGTGTGCAGGGCGGCGGCGCTGCCGCGTCCCGCCCCGGGGCTGCCGTACAGCACGAGGTCCGCCGCGGCGAGCCCGGGGGCGGCCCGGCCGCAGACCACCGAACCGTACGAGTGGCAGAGCAGCGAGATCCGGGCGGCGGGCGCCGCCCCGCCCAACTCCCGCACGAAGCGCCGCAGTACGGGGGCGGCCCGGTCCGCGCGGCCGGTGGTCAGCACATCGGTGCTCACCGTGGCCGGAGTCGCGTAACCGAGCCAGGCCACCACGGCCGCCCCGCCGCCCAACTGCCGCTGGAGCGCGGTCGCCCCGTCCAGCAGTCGCTTGTACTGGTCGATGCCGGTGTCCGAGCCCGGTACCAGTACGGCGATCCGCCGGGCCCGCGACAGGTCGCCGAACACCTCCGCGGTGCGCCCGCCGTCTCGCCCGTCGAAGGAGAGGAAGTGGCGGCCCGGCCGCGCCATGGCACGCAGCGAGCGGGCTCGCCCCAAGTCGCCGTGGGCCAGGGCCGTCTGCCCCGCGGCCCTGATGTCTGAGCGCGTCGTCGCGTACCGCTCGGCGAGGGCCGCGGGGGCGACGGTCCGCAGCGGGCCGAGGGCCGTCGGCGCGGGCGCGGGGACGGCCGTGGGGCGGGCCGCACCCGAGACCGGCACGGCCACCGACGCGGTGACGAGTGCGGTGAGCAGGGCGCGGCGCAGTCGGCTGTGCGGGCGGGACGCCATGGGTGGTCCTTCCGTACCGGAATGGCTTTCGTGCTTCCGGTACGGAATCTATGGAGCGCCCCGGGTGGTCGGCGTCCCGCCGCGGAGCGAACCTCCCGCGTCACTCCCAAGTACTACGGGTAGGGGGAGGGAAAACCCGAACGTGGCCCGGCGAGTCGGGAGTTGGCGGCCCCGGCGGGGCTCAGTGGGGCGCGGGCGACCCGTCACCGCGCGTCCGCAGCCTGCGCCAGGCCGCGGGCGCCCCGCTCACCAGCAGGGTGAGGACGACCGCCACGGCGACGCCCTTCCACGGCTCGTCGAAGAGCGAACCGCCGAGTATGCCGATGAGCTGGTACGCGGCGGCCCAGGCGAGGCACGCCGGGATGTCGCCGCGGGCGAACCGGCGCAGCGGCATCTCGCCCAGCAGACAGGCCAGCATCACCGGGATCCGCCCGGCCGGGACCAGCCGGGAGAGTACGAGCACCGACTTGCTGTGCTTGTCGAGCTGCTCCTGCGCGCTCGCGAGACGCCTCTGCGGGGCCCGCCTGCGCAGCGCCTCCAGCCAGCGCGATCCGTTCTTGGAGTGCACACCGCGCCGGCCGAGCCAGTACAGCGCGATGTCCCCGATGAAGGCGGCGGACGAGGCCACGGCGAACACGAAGAGCAGCGCCAGCGGATCGGTCTGATGGAGGGCGACCACGGCCGCCGAACTCACCAGCGCGCCCGTGGGCACCACCGGAACCAGGGATCCCACGGCCACCAGCAGGAAGAGCGTCGGATAGCCGACGGCCTGCTGGGCCGACTCCGGGGGGACCTGGGCCGCCAGTTCGTGTATCACCCGGCCACCTCCGGCCGCACCAGTTCACCGTGGGTGAGCCGGTGGACGGAGACCTCGGGCGCCAGCAGCGCCGCCTGCCGTACGAACTCGTCGCCCGGCGTGTGGAATTCGTGCGGGCGCACCCCGTCCATCCCCACCGGCCAGTACGTGCCGTAGTGCACCGGGACCGCGGAGCGCGGCCGCAGCAGCGCCAGCGCCTCGGCGGCCCGCCGGGCGTCCAGATGCTCCTGTCCCAGGAAGGGGCCCCAGCCGCCGACCGGGAGCAGCGCCACATCGATCTCGCCCACCGCGTCCGCCATCGTGTCGAACAGGCCGGTGTCCCCGGCGAAGTAGGTCCGCGCCTCACCGCTGACGACGAAGCCGAGTGCGGGCGCGCGCTGCGGGCCGAACGGCAGCCGGCGGCCGTCATGGCGCGCCGGTACCGCGCGGACCACCAGATCCGCGACCCGCACCTCGTCGCCCGCGACCACCTCGGTGATGTCCAGGCCGAGCCGCCGCAGCCCCGGCACCGCGCGGACCGCGCCGCGCGGCACGATCAGCACGGTGCCCGGCGCGAGCCGGGCCAGTGACGGCAGATGCAGATGGTCGGCGTGCAGATGCGAGACGAGGACGGCGCGGGCGGCTGCCGCTCCCGGCGGCGGCACCGCGCCGCGGCGGCGCCTGAGATGGGCCAGCCTGTGCGTGAACAGCGGGTCGGTCAGCACCCGGACCCCGGAGTCCTGGACCGTACATGTGGCATGTCCCCACCAGGTCACATCGACCGGCACCTGCCGCCTCCTCACATCTGGCTGCGCCGGGCCGCACC
This sequence comes from Streptomyces sp. NPDC059398, assembly GCF_042751845.1. Taxonomy (NCBI): domain Bacteria; kingdom Bacillati; phylum Actinomycetota; class Actinomycetes; order Kitasatosporales; family Streptomycetaceae; genus Streptomyces; species Streptomyces sp. NPDC059398. Next base: position 28,613 of record NZ_JBHYWP010000009.1, read on the forward strand.
CGACTGCGTACGGCCCGCTCCCGGGACAGCGTGTCACGTCTGTCCCGGCCCACGGTGGGTAGCGATCAGTCGAAATCGGGAGGAGGCTCCGTGACCCTGTACTCGGAGCAGTGTCCGCGCTGCGGAGGTGTCCTCGCCGTCACGCAGGACGGCTGGAAGATCTGCCACTCCTGCGGATACTCGTCCCCGCCGTGACGCATGTCACGCGGGCCGGGTGCCGCTCCTGCTGCCCGGTGACCGCGGCCGGACGCCGGAAGGTCCTGTGAAAAGCTGGCCGGCGGGCCCACCCGGGGTCCCGCAGGACGTGAGGTGGAAGAGGCGTGGCCGCAGGGCGTTGGCGCAGGGCGGGCAGCGCCCTGTTCCGGGTGATCGTGGTGTGGGCCGTGTCCACTCTGACCATGCTGGCGCTCGCCGGGATCCTGCCCGACTTCCAGCTGGAGTCCGTCAACGGCGACAGCGCCACCACCGTGGCGATCACCGCCGGCTGGGGCGCCGCCGCCTTCGGTCTGCTCAGCGCGCTGGTGTGGCCCCTGGTGGTGCGCGCGCTGCTGCTGGTCCCCGCGCTCGTCCTCGGCCTGCTGGTCTTCTTCCTCAACGGCTCGCTGCTGCTCGTCGCCCTGGACCTGATCCCGAACGGCCGGGGCGCGTCCAACCCCGAGACGGCTGTCGTGGTAGCCGCCGTGATGTCCGCCGTCGCATCCGCCACCTCCACCGCCCTCGCGGTACGCGACGACGAGGCGTACCGCCGCAGGCTCTCGCGCCTCGCCTCCCGCAGGCGGCGCCGGCGCGGCGAGGACACCGGGCGGAGCGGTCCGCACGGCACGGTCTTCCTCCAGCTCGACGGGGTGGGCCACGCGGCGCTGCTGCGCGGCGTCCACGAAGGGCTGATGCCCACCGTCGCCGGCTGGATCGGCGCCACCCACCGGCTCGACGCCTGGCGCACCGACTGGTCCAGCCAGACCGGCGCCAGCCAGCTGGGCATTCTGCACGGCTCCAACCACGACATCCCCGCCTTCCGCTGGTACGAGAAGGAGACCGGCGACGTGATGGTCTGCAACCGCCCGGCCAGCGCGGCCGAGCTCCAGCGCCGTGCGGTCGCCCGCACCGGTGACGGCGGGCTGCTCAGCATCGACGGGGCCAGCCGCGGCAACCTCTTCAGCGGCGGCGCCGACGAACTGGCCCTGGTGCTCTCGGTCGCCGCACGCCGGGACCGTGACCACCGCTCCCGGGCCGGCTACTTCGCGTACTTCTCCGACCCGGCCAACGCGGTCCGTACCGCCCTCTCGTTCTTCGCCGAGGTCGGCCGCGAGATCGGCCAGTCGACCAGGGCACGCGCCCGGCAGGAGGAGCCGCGGATCAAACGCGGCGGCCTCTACCCGTTCATCAGGGCCTTCGCGACCGTGGTGGAGCGCGATGTGGTGGTCTCCGCGGTGATAGGCGACATGTTCGCGGGGCGGACCGCGGTCTACGCCGACCTGGTGGCGTACGACGAGGTGGCGCACCACAGCGGCCCGCACAGCAGGGACGCGGCGAAGGTGCTGGCGCGGCTCGACCGCTCGCTCGCCATGATCGCCAAGGCCGAGGACCACGCGCCGCGCCCGTACCGCATCGTGCTCCTCTCCGACCACGGGCAGAGCCCCGGGCAGACCTTCGAGGGCGCGTACGGGCTGACGCTCAAGGACCTGGTGCGGGCGGGCTGCGGGCTGCCGGTCCCGCGCCGCGCGCAGCGGACCCCGAGCGGCTCGGAGGCGCGGGCCGCAGTCCGTGTGGTGCTGCACCGGCCGCTGCCGGACGGCGACGGGACCCCGCCCGGCCCGGGCTCCGACCCGGTCGTGCTGACCTCCGGGAACCTCGGGCTGATCTCCTTCCCGGACGCACCGGGCCGGATGACACGTGAGCAGCTGGACCGCCGCCACCCCGCCCTGCTGCCCACGCTGGCCAACCATCCGGGGATCGGCTTCCTGCTCCTGGCGAGCGAGGAGCACGGCTCGGTGGTGCTCGGGGCGGGCGGCGCCGAGGTGCCCGTCGCCCTGCTGGCCGACGGTGAGGGTCCGCTCGCGGGCTTCGGGCCCGGCGCGGCCGACGCCGTGCGCAGGACCGACGCGTTCCCGCATGTCGCCGACGTCATGGTCAATTCGGTGTACGACCCGGAGACCGGTGCCGTACATGCCTTCGAGGGCCAGATCGGCTCGCACGGCGGCCTCGGCGGCGAGCAGTCGGCGCCCTTCCTGCTGGCGCCGCGCGACCTCTCCCCGGCCGTGGGCGACGGGCAGCCGCTGGTCGGCGCCGAGCAGGTGCACAGGGTGCTGCGACGCTGGCTGACCGAGTGCGAGGGCCCGCAGGTCCCGCTCGCGGCGGCGGATCCGGTGCCGGAGGGCGCTGCGCCCGACGACGCGGCGCCCGACGCGGCGGCCTGAACCGGACGGGATGCCGCCGGGCCCCGCAGGCCGGGCCCCGCAGGCCGCCGCGCTACAGGCCGGGCGCAGGCCGCCGCGCCTGTGCCGGGCGCAGGCCGCCGCCGGGCCCCGGCCTGCGGGACCCGGCAGCGTCGGCACTCAGCCCGTGATGATCGCCGGGTCGCTCACCCCGGGGGCGCCGTTCTCGACATGCCCGGCCAGTCGGCGCCGGTAGCCGCCGTCCAGGTCGGAGACCACGGTCAGGTCGTACCACCGCCGGGTGGAGCGCAGGTCCACCGTGTGCACCACGGTCTTCCCCTTGCGGACCGTGAAGGTCTCGCTCTTGCCGCCGTACGCGTTGGTGACGGTGAGATGGCAGTCGGCGGTGCCCGCGTTGGTCATCGTCAGCTCGATCGAACCGTCGCTCGCCCGGTGGCGGGCCGTCACCTCGGGACCGGCGGTGGAGCCGGGGCCCTGGAAGGTACGGAGGAAGCCGTTCGGGCCGAACACGGACAGATCGTAGGAGCCCTTGGAGTAGGCCGTGTTCCAGGTGTCCGAGAGACTCTTCCCCGCCTCTGCGGTGTACGACCACGGACCGTCGCCGCGGTTGGCCGATGTCACCGTGAAGCAGGCCCCGGCGTCTGCGCCCCCGCTGAAGGTGAGGGTGAACTTCCCGTCGGCCGGCGCCGCCTTCCCGTCCACCAGCGGGGCGTAGCGCAGCGGGCGCGACGGCCGGGAGCCCGCCTCCTGCTTGGGCAGCGCCGGATCGGCGGGCGCCTTGGGTACGTAACTGTCGTGCCGGTTCTTGTCAGGCGGCCGGAAACCGTCGGTGTCCGGCAGCGAGACGGGCTTGGTGTTCTGCAGGCCGAAGTCGAAGGCCGAGGTCAGGTCACCGCAGATGGCGCGCCGCCAGGGCGAGATGTTCGGCTCGGCGACACCGAAGCGGCGCTCCATGAAGCGGATGACCGAGGTGTGGTCGAAGACCTCGGAGCAGACATAGCCGCCGGTGCTCCAGGGCGAGACGACGGTCATCGGGACGCGCTGGCCCAGACCGTAGGGCCCGGCGCCGTAACTCGCGTCGCCGGGGAAGTAGTCGAGCGAGGTGTCCACCGTGGACAGGCCCCGGTCGGCGGAGGCGGGCGGGAACGGCGGGACGGCGTGGTCGAAGTAGCCGTCGTTCTCGTCGTACGTGACGAAGAGGGCCGTCTTGCTCCACACCTCCGGGTTCGACGTCAGCGCGTCCAGCACCTGCGAGACGTACCAGGCCCCGTAGTTGGCGGGCCAGTTGGGGTGCTCGGAGAACGCCTCGGGGGAGGCGACCCAGGAGATCTGGGGGAGCTTGTCCGCCTTCACGTCGGCCCGCAGGATGTCGAAGAAGCCGTCGCCGTTCTTGGCATTGGTGCCGGTGCGGGCCTTCTCGTACAGCGGGTCGCCGGGCTTGGCGTTGCGGTACGAGTTGAAGTACAGCAGCGAGTTGTCGCCGTAGTTCCCGCGGTAGGCGTCGTCGATCCAGCCCCAGGAACCGTCCTTGTCCAGGCCGTCACCGATATCCTGGTAGATCTTCCAGGAGACGCCCGACTTCTCAAGACGCTCGGGGTACGTCGTCCAGTCGTACCCGGCTTCGGCGTTGCCGAGCACCGGGCCGCCGCCCTTGCCGTCATTGCCGACGTGACCTGACCACAGGTAGTAGCGGTTGGGGTCGGTGGCGCCCATGAACGACGAGTGGTAGGCGTCGCACACCGTGAACGCGTCGGCCAGCGCGTAGTGGAACGGGATGTCCTTGCGGGTCAGATGGGCCATCGTGCCCGCGGACTTGGCGGGAATCCACTGGTCGTACTTGCCCTGGTTCCAGGCCTTGTGGCCGCCGGCCCAGTCGTGGTCGAGCCCGGCGATGAATTTCATGCCGAGGTCGTCGGCGTCCGGGTGGTAGGGCAGGACGTCCTTGGTCCCGTCCGACTGGTACCAGACCGGCTTCCCGCCGACGGGTGTCATCGGGCGGGGGTCGCCGAAGCCGCGTACCCCCTTCATGGACCCGAAGTAGTGGTCGAAAGAACGATTTTCCTGCATCAGCACGACGATGTGCTCGATGTCCTTGATCGTTCCCGAGCGGCGCTTCGCGGGGATGGCGGCGGCGCGGTCGATGCTGCTCGACAGGGCCGAGAAACCTGCGGTCGCGCCCGCGATCTGGAGGAAGCGGCGCCGATTGAACTGAGGCATGTGGTGGGGGACCTCTCGCGGTGTGAGGGGATTGATCCAGCCGAGTCTTCCCAGATGAGGGGGTGAAAGGGAAGGGGTGGTGACGTGGGAGTGACAGAACCGGGCACACGATCCGAACAACCAGACTGATTTCGTCCCACCCGCACCACAGTCCCTTCACGCCGCGCCAGTCCCTCCGGCCGCCGCCCGCGGGGCGGCGGCGGCCGGGGCGAGCGAAGGTCGGAGGGGCGAGTACGAGGAGGACCCACCCATGCCCATCGCCACGGTGAACCCCGCCACCGGTGAGACGCTCCGGACCTTCGAGGCGCCGGGCGCCGACGAGATCGAACGCTGTCTCGCGGCGGCCCACGCCACGTTCCGCGAGTACCGCACGACGGACTTCGCCGAACGGGCCCGGCTGCTGAACCGGGCGGCCGATCTGCTGGAGAGCGAGCAGTCGGACATCGCGCGCACGATGACCACGGAGATGGGCAAGCCGGTCGCCGCCGCCCGCGCGGAGGCCGCCAAATGCGTCAAGGCGATGCGCTGGTACGCCAAGCACGCACCCGAACTGCTCGCCGACGAGCACCCCTCCCGGGCCGACGCGGAGGACTCCGGCGCCGACCGCGCGTACACCCGCTACCGTCCGCTGGGCGTCGTGCTGGCCGTGATGCCGTGGAACTTCCCGCTCTGGCAGGTCGTACGGTTCGCGGCGCCCGCGCTGATGGCGGGCAACACCGCCCTGCTCAAACATGCGTCGAACGTGCCGCAGACCGCCCTCTACCTGGGCGAACTCTTCGAACGCGCCGGGTTCCCGAAGGGCTGCTTCCAGACCCTGCTGATCGGCTCGGGCGCGGTCGAGGCGGTCCTGCGCGACCCCCGGGTGGCCGCGGCGACCCTGACCGGCAGTGAGCCCGCCGGCCGCTCGGTCGCGGCCGTGGCGGGCGACGAGGTCAAGAAGACCGTCCTTGAGCTGGGCGGCAGCGATCCCTACCTCGTGATGCCGTCGGCCGACATCGGGCGGGCCGCCCGGACCGCTGTCACGGCCCGGGTGCAGAACAACGGGCAGTCCTGCATCGCCGCCAAGCGCTTCATCGTCCATACGGATGTCTATGACGCGTTCACGGAGGAGTTCACCACCCGGATGGCCGCCCTGAAGGTCGGCGACCCGCTGGACGAGTCGACCGATGTCGGGCCGCTCGCCACCGAGCAGGGCCGCACGGATCTGGAGGAGCTGGTCGACGACGCCGTACGCAAGGGAGCGACCGCGCTCTGCGGCGGCGGGCGGCCGGAGGGGGCCGGGCGCGGCTGGTTCTACTCGCCCACGGTCCTGATGGGCGTCACCACCGACATGCGGATCCACCACGAGGAGGCGTTCGGCCCGGTGGCCACGGTCTACCGGGTGGCGAGCGCCGAAGAAGCGGTACGGGTGGCGAACGACACGCCGTTCGGTCTGAGTTCCAACGTCTGGACGCGGGACGACGGGGAAGCAGACCTCTTCGTACGGGATCTCGAAGCAGGGGGTGTCTTCTTCAACGGCATGACCGCCTCGCACCCGGCGCTGCCCTTCGGCGGGATCAAGCGCTCCGGCTACGGCCGCGAGCTCGCCGCCCACGGCATCCGGGAGTTCTGCAACATCACCACCGTCTGGCACGGCGCCGACCCCGGTGAGTGAACCGGCGGGCCCCCGCCCGTCCCCGTACGCGTACCGAGCACGAACCAGCGAGGAAAGTGAGCACGATGGCCGACACGGAGAACCAGGACACCCTTGTCACGGTGGCGCTCACCGGCCACTCACGGGAGGACGCGGCGGCGGTCTTCGGCGCACTGCGCGCCGCCTTCCCGAGCGACCGCGGGCCCGGCGACACCCCGCAGCCGGAGATCCCCGGCAGGCCGACCGTGTGGACGGCGGCCTACGAGGTACGGGAAGGGGCTCCGGGACAGCCCGGCTCCGCCCGCCTCACCGCGCCCGTCAAGGCCACCGTGCAGGGGCACTACCACGCGGTGGACATGATGCGGGACGCGCTGGGCGCCGTCTTCTCCGTCGAGGAGCAGGGCGAGGCGCTGGGCGACCAGGAGAAGGAGCTGAACCTCCAGCTGGGGAACGGGTAGCCCAAGCGTGGGGAGCGGGTAGCCCACACGCCCGCGCGGGTCACATCCGCTGCTGCGGGAGGCGGACCACCGTGAGGAAGAAGTCGTCGATCTGGCGCACCGCCGACATGAACTGCTCCAGATCGACCGGCTTGGTGACGTATGCGTTGGCGTGCAGCCGGTAGCTGCGCACGATGTCCTCCTCGGCCGACGACGTCGTGAGCACCACGACGGGGATGTCGCAGAGTGCGGGGTCCGACTTGATCTGTTCGAGCACCTGCCTGCCGTCGTACTTGGGCAGGTTCAGATCGAGCAGCACCAGATCGGGGCGCGGCGCGGAGGTGTGGGCGCCGCGCCGGTAGAAGAAGTCCAGCGCCTCCTCGCCGTCCCGCACCACATGCAGCGTGTTGCCGATCTTGTTGTCGGCGAACGCCTCACGGGTCATCAGCTCGTCGCCCGGGTCGTCCTCCACGAGCAGGACCTCGATGGTCTGGAGGGTGGTGTTCACGCGGTGTCTCCCTGTTCTGTGGTGGGGTGCTCGGCGGTGAGGGCGGGGGCGGGGGCGGGGGCGGGGCTCACCGGGAGCGTGAAGTGGATGCACGCGCCCTCCGTCACCGACTCGTCCAGCCAGATCCGGCCGCCGTGGAACTCGACGATCTTCCGGCAGAGCGCGAGCCCGATGCCGGTTCCGTCGTACTCGTCCCGTGCGTGCAGCCGCTGGAAGATCACGAAGATCTTCTCGGCGAACTCCGGGGCGACCCCGATGCCGTTGTCCGCCACGGTCACATGCCAGCTGTCGCCGTCGGCGGTGCAGCCGACGGTGACGACGGAGGGGTGGCCGGGCCTGCGGAACTTGACGGCGTTGCCGATCAGGTTCTGCCAGAGCATGGCCAGCGCCGTGGGGTCGCCGGTCACCTCGGGCAGCGGGTCCGTCCGTACGACGGTCGACCCCGACTCCTCGGCCGCCAGTGCCAGATTGGCCAGCGCCCCGTCCAGCGAGGCGTCGAGGCAGACGGTCTTCCAGCCGTCGAGAACTCTGCCGACCCGGGAGAACGTGAGCAGGTCGTTGATGAGGACCTGCATCCGCTTGGCGCCGTCCACCGCGAAGTCGATGTACTGCTTGCCCCGGTCGTCCAGCACCTCGCCGTACCGCTTCTCAAGCAGCTGGCAGAACGAGGCGACCTTGCGCAGCGGCTCCTGGAGGTCGTGCGACGCGACATAGGCGAACTGCTCCAGCTCCGAATTGGACCGCCGCAGCTCCTCGGCCTGCCCGGCGAGCAGCGTCTCGCGCTCCAGGGAGTCGCCCAGCTCGTCGGCGAGCCGCCGCCGCATGTCCTCCACGGCCGCTCCGACGGCCCGCACATCGGCGGGCCCGCCGATCTCGATCCGGTGGTGGAAGTCCCCGCCGCGTACGGTCCCGGACGAGACGCGCAGCGCGTTCAGCGGCCGGCCCACGATCCGGTGCAGCAGCACACTGAGCGTGACCACCACCAGGGCGAAGGCGGCGAGCAGGGCGATCAGTACCCGGTCCTGGGTCCGGCGGGCCGCGTCGAGACCGGCCCTCGCGCGCGCCGCGTCATCCTCGATGTGGCGCTGCTGCACGGCCATGTCGGCCCGCAGCCCGTCGAAGGCGGACTTGCTCCGTGCGATCTGTGCCACCGACGCGGCGCCGCGCCCCCCGGCCCGTACGGCGGCGATCAGCGGTTCGGCCTGCTCGCTGCGCCACTTCTGCGCGGCCAGCCTGAGCCGCTCCAGGTCCTGCGCGTAGGGGCGCCCCGAGCCGGTGAACGCGCCGACCCTGGCGCGGTAGACCCGCTCGTCGCGTACGCCCTGTTCGTACGGTTGCAGGAAGGACACGTCGCCGCTGAGCGCATAGCCGCGGGCACCCGTCTCCTGGTCCAGGAGCGCCTTCTGCAACTGGAGGGAGGCGGAGCGGGCCGGCTGGATGCGGTCGACGAGTGCGGTGGTCCTGTCGTTGGTACGGGAGAGGAAGACACCGCCCACGGCTGTGCAGCCGCAGACCACGATCACGAATCCGGCGAGGATCAGATGGACCCAGTTCTGCACCGAGAGACGGGAGCGGAAGCGTGGCCGTGCCGGGGGCTGCGCGGGGCGGCCACCGCTGCCCGGGGCGTCGCCGGGCTCCGTGCCGGTGCCGCTGTGGCCGCTGTCGGCCGCCCGGTCGTCCACGGCGGTCCCACCACTCTGACCGACGCCCTCGGTCCGGCTTGTCTGACTGATCTGACTACTCATGGTGAGTCGGCCCCCATCCGAGATGCAGGACGGCCACGTCGTCCGCGAGGCCCCCGTAGGGCGCTGCCCCGTCGTCCGCGCCGCGCACCAGCGCGTCGACGAATCCGGCGGCGGGCAACGCCCCGTGTCTTCGGGCCAGATCCAGCAGCCCCGTCTCCCCGAGCCTGGACTCGGCGCCGGTACGGCCCTCGAACAGCCCGTCGGTGAACAGCACGAGCTGCCCGCCGCTGGGCAGCGGCAGCTCGGTCTCCGTCCAGCGGGCCGCGCCGGGGGCGAGGCCCAGGGCCATACCGCCGCCCGGCTCGGCCCAGCCGACCTCCGCGCCGTGCCGGACCAGGAACCCGGGATGTCCGGCCCGGGTGACCCGTACGGTGCGGCCGCCGGGCGGGAAGACCAGCGAGGTCACGGTGGCGAAGATGCACGGATCCGAGCGCTCGGCGACCAGGATCTCCTCCAGGAGCCTGATCTGTTCCAGATGCTCCATCCCGCACAGCACGGCGGTACGCCAGGCGACCCGCAGACACACACCGAGGGCCGCCTCGGCCGCCCCATGACCCGAGACGTCGCCTATCACCGCGTGCACGGTGCGATCGGCGGTCTCCACCACGTCGTAGAAGTCCCCGCTGAGCAGCCCGTGGGCCCGCCCCGGGGTGTACCGCGCGACGGCCTCGAAGTCACGCCCGCGCAGCAGCGGCACGGGCAGCAGCCCCCGCTCCAGCCGGGCGTTCTCCTCCGCCATCCGCCGGTTGGCCTGCAGCGCGGCGGCCGACTGCTCGACCTGCTTGCGCTGGAGGGCGTAGCGGACGGCGCGGCTCAGCGACTCGGGGTCGAGCCGGTCCTTGACCAGGTAGTCCTGCGCGCCGGTGGCCACGGCGGCCAGGCCCGCGTCGCCCTCGGCGAGACCCGTCAGCACCACGATCGCCACATCGGGCGCCGAGCCGACGATACGGGTGACCGCGTCGAGCCCCTGGACGTCCGGCAGATGCAGATCGAGCAGCACACACACCGGGGTGCGGCAGGTCCGCAGGAACTGCTGGGCCGCCGCCAGCGTCTTGCACCAGCTGACCGGGGAGTCCAGATCGCTGTCGGCCAGCATCTCCTCGACGAGCAGGGCGTCCCCCGCGTCGTCCTCGACCAGCAGCAGGACCGCTTCGATGTCGCCGACGTACTCACCGGTCGCCGTCAGGAGCTGCTGCCGGTTCCTCGCGGCAGGCACCCCAGGACGCGCCGAAGCGGCCACAGACATCTCGGACACACTCCACCCCACCCAGCCCGACGGCGCGGGTCACGGGGCGCCGTATCGCCCGGAAGCATATGCGACAGAGGCCCGGCTCTGCGACGGCCGGGTGGGACAACGACCGGACGTCGCCCCGAAGTCGTCGGCGGAATTCCGGAGTCCCTTTATCCCGGTTGTCCCGGAGTACGGCCGGGACACGACGGGTCAGGGCATTCGCATGTGACGTCGATCCATTTGCCGAGGTGGGAGAATAAGAGACAAGGAGGCGGAAATGGAATACGTCATGCGGGCCTATCTCCAGGAGGGCTCGTCGCCATCGGACGAGCACCCTCAGGTGGAGTACTGGCACATCACGCACGCCGGGGAGACGACGGCGCTGTGCGGGCGTGAACTCGACCCCGGCGCACCCAGGCAGTCGACGGACGCCTGGGGGACCGGCGGGAGCCAGCCCTTCTGCCACACCTGCGGGGCTCTGTATCTGCGGCAGGTTCCCTGATATCCGCGGCCAGTTCCCCGGCGCGTCCCGGCCAGTTCCCTGGCGCATCCCGGCCAGTTCTCTGGCCCGTCCTGGCCCGTCCCGGCTCGCCCTGAGCCGTCGGGCCCGCGGTGGATTTCCCGTCGCGTTCAGGCCGTCGGCCGGAGTGACCGCAGATAGGCGACCGTGCCGGGATCGGCCGGCAGGAACGTCTCGATCGCCAGCTCGGCCACGGTCACGTCCATCGGTGTATTGAAGGTGGAGATGGACGAGAGAAAGGAGAGCACCCGCCCTTCGTGCTCGATCTCCAACGGCAGCGCGAAACGCGGAAATGACTGCTCGCCCGGCCCCGGCCGCTCTTTCGCGGGGGCGGGAATCGGATAGCCCGCGACCTCCTCGTACAGTTCTCGCAGCGAATCGGAGCGGGCCAACGCGAGCTGGCGCTCCATCTGGTGCAGCAGATGCCCCCGCCACTCGTGCAGATTGCGGATACGCGGGGCCAGCCCGGACGGGTGCAGCGTGAGCCGCATCGCGTTCAGCGGCGGTCCGAGCAGCTGCTCGGCCACCCCCTCCAGCAGCATCGCGATACCGCGGTTGGCGGCGACCACGTCGTACCGCGCGTCGACGACCAGCGCCGGATACGGCTCGTACCCCCGCAGAAGCTGGTTGATCCCCTCGTGCAGCGGCCCCATCGAAGGGTCGTCGAGCATGGTCTCCCCGTACCGCGGCGCATAGCCCGCCGAGAGCAGCAGCGCATTGCGCTCCCGGACGGGCACGTCCAGATGTTCCGCGAGGCGCAGCACCATCTCCTCGCTGGGGCGGGACCGGCCCGTTTCGATGAAGCTGATGTGGCGGGCCGACGAGCCGGCCCGCAGGGCCAGCTCCAGCTGGCTGATCCGGCGCTGTCTGCGCCAGTCGCGCAGCAGGGGCCCCACTCCGGTGTCGGGAGCGACAGTTGTCATCCCCAGACCGTAACGTCGTACGGACAGACCCCCGGAAGGAGTACCGCACATGCCCGCGGAACCGCTGACGCCGAAAGAGACCGAGGACCGGCTGGACGAGCTGCCCGGCTGGTCGGTGGAGGGCGACCGGATCAGCCGCTCGTACCGGCTGCCCGGCCACTTCGCCGCCACCGCGATGGTCGTTCACATCGCACAGATCCAGGAGGAGCTGGGCCACCACTCCGAGCTGACGCTCGGATACAACACGGTGGCCCTGAGCGTGCACACCCATGACGCGGGCGGCGCGATCACCGCCAAGGACTTCGAACTGGCCCGACGGGTCGAGGAGACCGCTCCGGGGCACGGGGCGAGCTGAGGGCAGTCCGTTTTGCCGTAACGGCAACGCAGTTCCCGTGTCCGGCGGCCGGCGGTGCACCCTGGCCCCATGAGCCACCACCACGACACCACCGAAATCGACTGGGACGTCATGGCCCCGCTCCTGGAGCGGGCCGCCGAGCTGAACCGGCCCGTACACCAGCGCGCGGCGGCCTGGATCGCCGAACAGCTCTCCGTTGGCGGCGTCCGCCGGATCCTCGACGTCGGCAGTGGGCCGGGAGTTGTCACCTGTCTGCTCGCCGAGGTCTTCCCGTACGCGGAAGTGGTCGCAGTCGACGCATCCCCGGCCCTGCTCGACCGTGCCCGGCAGCGGGCGGCGCGCACCGGCCTGGACGGCCGGGTTCATACTCTCCGGGCCGAACTCCCGCAGGACATGGGGGAGTTGGGGGGCGCCGATCTGGTATGGGCGGGTAACTCGCTGCATCACATCGGTGACCAGCGCGCCGCGCTCCGGGGCTTCGCCGGGCTGCTGCGCCCCGGCGGCATCCTCGCCGTGGCCGAAGGCGGCCTCACCGCACGTCATCTGCCGCGTGACACCGGCATCGGCAGGCCGGATCTGGAGGCGCGGCTCGACGCGGCCGGGGCCGAGTGGTTCGAGGAGATGCGGGCGAAGCTGCCCGGCTCGCGGCGCGAGGTCGAGGACTGGCGCGCCCTGCTCACCGCGGCGGGCCTCACACCGTCCGGCACCAGGTCGTTCCTGCTCGACATCCCCGCACCGCTGCCCGGCGCCGTACGCGAGCAGCTCGTCGCGCACTTCACCCGGCAGCGCGAGATCTTCGCGGACCGGCTCACCGCGGAGGACGCCGCCGCCATCGACGTCCTGCTGGCCCCGGAGGACCCGCGGGGGCTGCTGCTGCGCGACGACACCTATCTGCTGACGACCCGCACGGTGCACACCGCACGCCGGGGCTGATCCGCCGCACAACGGGCAACGCCGACATGGCCGCCCGCACCGGTGCGGTGCGGGCGGCCATGTCGCGGAACGGGCCGGGTCAGGTGCCGAGGGCCATGGTGGCCGGGTCGGCGCCCAGCCGCTTGCCCTCGTCGAGTGCGGCGATGGCCGCCAGGTCGTCGGCGTCCAGCTCGAAGCCGAAGACGTCGATGTTCTCCCTGATCCGCGACGGGGTCACGGACTTGGGGATGACGACGTTGCCGGTCTGCAGATGCCAGCGCAGCACCACCTGGGCGGCGCTGCGGCCGTGCTTCTGCGCGATGGCGACGATGGTCGGGACCTCCAGCAGCCCCTTGCCCTGGCCGAGCGGGGACCAGGCCTCGGTGTGGATGCCGTGGTCCGCGTGGAAGGCACGCGACTCGGCCTGCTGGAGCTGCGGGTGGAGCTCGATCTGGTTGAGGGCGGGGACCACGGAGGTCTCGCCCAGCAGCCGCTTCAGGTGCTCCGGAAGGAAGTTGGAGACACCGATGGACTTGGCGCGGCCGTCGGCGTGGATCTTCTCGAACGCCTTGTACGTGTCCACGTAGGCGTCCTTGGAGGGGACCGGCCAGTGGATCAGATACAGGTCGACGTAGTCGAGGCCCAGCTTGGACAGCGAGGTGTCGAAGGCGCGCAGGGTCGAGTCGTAACCCTGCTCGGCGTTCCACAGCTTGGTGGTGACGAAGAGTTCGTCACGCGCGATTCCCGATGCGGCGAGCGCCTTCCCTGTGCCCTCCTCGTTGCCGTAGATCGCAGCGGTGTCGATGCTGCGGTAGCCGGCCTCCAGCGCGGTACCGACGGCCTTCGTGGCCTCGTCGTCGGCGACCTGCCAGACCCCGAAGCCGAGCTGCGGCATCCGGGCGCCGTTGTTGAGGGTGATGAAGGGGACCTTGCTCACGAGCGGTCGACTCCTCTTGGTGCGTGATGGGTGAGTACGTCATCGGTTGATACGCCTTTGGTCAACGATCACACGGAGCGCCCCATTCCCGCCCCGCCGCCGGGGAAATCCCCTCACGGGCATCTCGGGCATCGCGGGCATCAGGGACACCCGGTCACGGTGGCGGGCGCCTCAGCGGCAGGGCGGCCCGGCTCCGGAGCGCCTCGGCGGCAGGGCGGCCCGCTCCGGAGCGCCTCACCGGTAGAGCGCGTCGACCTCTTCGCTGTACGCCGTCTCGATCGCCTTGCGCTTGAGTTTCAGCGACGGGGTGAGCAGGCCGTGCTCCTCGGAGAACTGATGGGCGAGGATCCGGAACGTCCGGATCGACTCGGCCTGCGAGACCAGGGTGTTCGCCGCCACCACGGACCGCCTGACCTCCATCTCCAGATCCGGGTCGCGCACCAGGGCGGCCGGTTTCATCGGCGGTTTGCCGTGCAGCGAGAGCCAGTGCGCGACCGCCTCCTGGTCGAGCGTGACGAGCGCAGCGATATAGGGGCGGTCGTTGCCCACGACCAGGCACTGGGCGACCAGGGGATGGCCCCGTACCCGCTCCTCAAGACCGGTCGGCGAGACGCTCTTTCCGCCGGAGGTCACCAGGATCTCCTTCTTGCGGCCGGTGATGGTGAGATATCCGTCGTCGTCCAGCGAGCCCAGGTCACCGGTGGAGAGCCAGCCCTCGTGGAGTACGCCGTCGGTGGCCTTGGGGGAGTTGAGGTAGCCGCCGAACACGTTCCGGCCGCGCACCCACACCTCGCCGTCGTCGGCTATGTGCACGGTGCCACCGGGGATCGGCTGGCCGACCGTGCCGTAGCGGGTGCGCTCGGGCGGATTGGCGGCGGCCGCCGCCGTCGACTCGGTGAGTCCGTACCCTTCGTAGATGGAGACGCCGGCGCCCTCGTAGAAGAGACCGAGCCGCCGGTCCATCCCCGAACCACCGGACATCGCGTGCCGCACCCGGCCGCCCATCGCCTCGCGCACCTTCGCGTAGACGACCTTCTCGAAGAACTGGTGCTGCATCCGCAGACCCGCCGACGGGCCGGGGCCGAGCCCGAACGCCTTGTGCTCCAGGGCCTCCGCATAGCGCACCGCCACCTCGACGGCCTTGTCGAAGGGGGCGGCCTTCCCCTCGGTCTCGGCCTTGCGGCGGGCCGCGTTGAAGACCTTCTCGAAGATGTAGGGCACGGCGAGGATGAAGGTCGGGCGGAAGGCGGCCAGGTCGGGCAGGAGCGCGCGGGCCGCCAGCTCCGGCTGGTGGGCCAGTTTCACCCGGCCGCGGACGGCCGCCACCTCGACCATCCGGCCGAATACATGGGCGAGCGGCAGGAAGAGCAGCGTCGACGAGGTCTCACCGCGCTTGGAGCGGAACACCGGCTCCCAGCGGGCGACCATCGTGTCGGCCTCGTACATCAGATTGGCGTGGGTGATCACACAGCCCTTGGGGCGACCCGTGGTGCCGGAGGTGTAGATGACGGTGGCGACGGAGTCCGAGGTCACGGACTGCCGGTGGCGGTGCACCACGTCGTCGTCGATGTCGGCGCCCGCCGCGAGGAGTTCGTCGAGGACGCCCGCGTCCAGCTGCCAGAGCCTGCGCAGCGCGGGCAGCCGGTCGATCACCGAGCCGATGGTCATGGCGTGGTCCTCGTGCTCCACCATGCACGCGCTGACCTCCGAGTCGTACAGCATCCAGAGGACCTGCTCGGCGGATGACGTCGGGTAGACGGGGACCGACTGGGCGCCCACGGACCAGAGGGCGAAGTCGAAGAGCGTCCACTCGTAGCGGGTCCGGCACATGATCGCCACCCGGTCGCCGAACCGCACTCCGTCGGCGAGCAGCCCCTTGGCGAGTGCGAGCACCTGGTCCCGGAATTCGCCGGCCGACATGTCGTACCAGCGCCCGTCCTCCTTCCGGCCGAGCGCCGGCCGGTGGGGGTCGTCATCGGCGTGCTCGAACACGACGTCCGCCAGTCCGCCGACCTGGGGCGCCGTCACTATGGGTGGGACAGTGAACTCGCGCAAAATGACCTGCTCCTATGTGACGCTCCGCACAGCGCCGTGACGCTACCCCAACGCGGGACCCGGCGTTCGATGGGTCCAGTGACCGGTTTGCGGTGATACCGCGAGGTTCCGCAGGGGGTTCGGCAGGTGAAATGTACCCACCTGGGGAAGGGTTGGGCACCCTCCTGACCGAACGGTAAGTTCCGCGAGGTGGAATCTCCACGGAATCTGTACCGAGCAGGCACGGAGGCCGCTCAACCCCTGTGACCTGCGGGGGTTGCGCGGGGCGGGGCATTCCGCCGACCGCAGCGTCCTGTGATGTGGCTGTGATCCCACTGTGATCACGGGCGGGGCGGGGGCGGATCCGGCCCGGTGGCGGCGGATTCCGGGCCGATGGCGGCGGATTCCGGGCCGATGGTGGCGCCGGGACGCACGGAGGGTGCCCGCACGGATCGTGCGGACACCCTCTGTATCTCATGGCGATGTCTCCCGGCGACCTCAGGGCACCGTTTCCGGCCACGCCGACTCACCGGGACGTGGTCACGGGGACGTGGCTACCGGGACGTGGTCACCGCAGCACGGTCACCGGGACGCGGCGACCGCAGGCTCGTCGGCGCGCACCGGCGGCCGCTCGTCCTGCCGCCCGTTCTGCCGCTCGCCGGGGCCGGTGGCGGGACGCAGGAAGGCCAGAACCGCGGCCCCGGCGACCAGGCCCAGGATGCCCGCGACGAGCGCGGCGCCATTGAGCCCCGAGGCGAAGGCGCCGTGCAGCGTGGCATCCGGGATCCGGGAGCGCAGCGCGGAGGCCCCGCCGCCGGCCAGGACATGGGCCGTGGAGTGTGCCGCCGCGGAGGGACCGGGCAGTGCCCCCTCCATCTGCGAGGTCAGTACGGTGCCGAACACCGCGACGCCCAGCGCGAATCCGAGCTGGCGGAAGGTGTTGACCGCGCCGCCCGCCATCCCCGCGTTGCGCGGCGGTACGGAGGCGAGAGCAGCCCCCGCGAGCGCGGGCGACACCAGCCCCACGCCGATCCCGGCCAGCACAAGACCGGCCGACAGACCGGTCCAGTCCGACCCCGCGTCCAGCGTGGCCTGGGCCAGTGCCCCGGCGCCGATCAGGACGAGACCGCCGCCGATCACGAGCCGGGGCGACCTGCCGTGCAGCAGCCGTCCACCGACCGCCGCCACCACGAACGAGGCCACGGCCAGCGGCAGTACGGCGAGCCCCGCCTTGACCGGACTCATCCCTAGCAGCGTCTGGAGCCAGATCGAGGTGTACGGAAGCACCCCGAACGCAGCCGCGTTGAAGGCGAGCGCGCCCACCATCACCACGGCGAACGACGGGCGGCGCAGCAGCCCCAGATCGAGCAGCGGATGCACGGCACGCCGCTCGACCAGCACGAAGGCGGCCAGCGCCACCACGGCGACGGCCACGGCCGCCCCGGTACGTCCGGAGGTCCAGCCCACGGTGTCCGCGCGGACCACGGCGAACGTCAGCGCCCCGGCGAACACCGCGAACGTCGCGGTACCGGCCCAGTCGACCCTGCGGTCCGACTGCCGCTGCGACTCGGTGACCGTGCGCAGCGTGATCCAGATGGCCGCCGCGCTCACCGGCAGATTGACGAAGAAGATCCACCGCCAGTCCAGCGACTGCGTCAGCACCCCGCCGAGCACCGGCCCGATCGCCGCCGCCGCACCGCTCACCGCGCCCCACACCCCGAGCGCCACACCGCGGTCCCGCCCCTGGTAGGCGGCGCCGAGCAGCGAGAGGGTCGTCGCGAACATGGCGGCGCCGCCCACCCCCTGGAGCCCGCGCATCGCGATCAGCATCGCCGGACTCGTCGAGAGACCGCAGGCCAGCGAGGCCAGGGCGAACAGGGCGGTGCCCGCCGCGTACAGCCTGCGCCGCCCGGTGACATCGGCCGCGGCCCCCGCGCCGAGCAGCAGCGCGGCGAGCGCCAGCGCGTAGATGTCGATCACCCACTGGAGATCGGAGAGCGAGGCCTTCAGCGAACCCGCCATGTCGGGCAGCGCCACGATCACGATCGTCACATCGAGCAGCAGCATGAAGGTGCCCAGACAGACCGCTATGAGCGGCCCCCACTTACGCATGTCGTTCTCTCCCTGTGCCGTGTTCCACGGCCTCTCGGTCCTGCTTGTGGTCCCCCGTACGATCGGATGGGCACGGCGGGATCCCCTAACCATGGTCGGATATTCGCCGGAAGCCGACATCTGAAGGGTGGCAAACCGTGGAATCGCATGACTTCGACGAGCTCGACCTCCAGCTGCTGCACGGGCTCGAAGTCAATGCGCGCGCCTCGTTCAGCAGGCTCGCGGCGGTCCTCGGCGTCTCCGACCAGACGGTCGCCCGCCGGTACCGGCGCCTGCACACCGAGGGCGGCCTGCGCGTGGTCGGGGTGCGCGACGCGGCGAGCCTCGGCCAGGACACCTGGATGCTCCGGCTGCGCTGCGCGCCCGACGCCGCCGACTCGATCGCCAGAGCGCTGGCCCGCCGCCCCGACACCGCCTGGATCGGACTCACATCGGGCGGCACCGAGGTGGTCGGCCAGACCAGCGCCCGCACCCGCGGTGAACACGAGGCCCTGCTCCTCGGAAAGCTCCCGCGCACCCCGAGCATCACGGAGATCAGAGCCCATCAGCTGCTCCACCGCTTCTACGGAGGCCCGGCCGGCTGGCTCGGCAAGAGCCGCGCGCTCACCGACGCGCAGGTCGCGGCGCTCCGCCCGGCCGATGCCGGGCGGGCGCCAGGCTCCGGCATCACCGCGGACGACGAGCCGATGGTCGCCGCACTGGCACGCGACGGCCGTGCCTCCTTCGCCGAACTCAGCAAGGCCACGGGCCGTTCGGAGTCGGCGGTGCGCCGCAGGCTCGACCAGCTGCTGGGCTCCGGCACGCTCTTCATCGATGTGCAGTTCGACTCCGAGCAGTTCGGGTACGGCATCGCCGCCCTGCTGTGGATCACCGCGGCCCCTTCCGCGCTGGACGCGGTCGGGCGCGCGCTGGCGACACACCGGGAGGTGGCCACCGCGAGCGCGGTATCGGGACCGTGCAATCTCTTCGCTGTGGTGGTCTGCCGCGACACCCCTGAGCTGTACGCGTATGTGAGCGCACGCCTCGGCCGGCTGGAGGGGGTCCAGCATGTGGAGTGCACCCCGATGCTGCGCCGGGTCAAGCAGCTCACGTACGAGGAGCGGCCCGCCGGGCGGACGGTTTCCTAGGTGTTCTGTTTGCTGGTTGTTCTGTCCGGGGGAGGTGCGGACGGAGCCAGGCCCGGACCGAGGCGAGGGCCGGCCAGTGCCCCCATCGTGTTGACCGCCCCCAGCAGCCAGTGCTGGACTCGGCACGTGGACAGCATCCCCGCCAACCGGCGGCTCTGGAACCGGATCAGCAGCGCCTACCAGCACGAGCACGACCCGCAGATCGGCGCCACGCCCCGGCTGTGGGGCATGTACTCCGTCCCCGACGCGCACCTGCACGCCCTGGGCGACGTCACCGGCAAGCGCGTACTCGAACTGGGCTGTGGCGCCGGCCAGTGGTCCAGGGCGCTCGCCGCCGAGGGGGCCACCGTGGTCGGGATCGACCTGTCCGAAGCCCAGCTCGCCGCGGCGGCCCGTGCGAGGGGAGCGGCCCGCTACCCGCTGGTGCAAGGCGCCGCCGAACAACTTCCCTTCGTCGCCGACAGCTTCGACCTGGTGTTCTGCGACTTCGGTGGGCTCAGCTGGGCGCCCCCGCACCTGGCCGTCCCGGAGGCCGCACGTGTCCTGAGCCGGGGCGGGCGCCTGGTGTTCAACGTCGCCAGCCCCTGGTTCGAAGCCTGCTACGACGAAGCCGCGGGCCGCGTGACCACGACGCTGCGGCAGGACTACTTCGGGCTGAACACCATCGCCGAGGGCGACGGCGCGACCAGCTATCAGCTCACCTACGGCGACTGGGTCAGGGTCCTGCGCGGCGCGGGTCTCCTCATCGACGACCTCATCGAGCCGCGGCCCGGACGCGGAACACCCAACGGCTACAACGAAACCGACCCACCCGACTGGGCACACCACTGGCCGGCGGAGTCGCTCTGGGTAACCCACAAGCCGTAGGTTCCGCCGCGCAAACCCTGGACTCCGCCGCGCCGGGACGTGAGGGCATTCCTTCACCGGTCCGTACGCCTGGACCTGGTGGTGTCACACCGGGCAGTACGCCTAAACCTGGTGGTGCAGCCGGTCGGCGCCCGTCAGGATCGCCGACGCCAGCGCGTCGGCGGCCTCCTGGGCGTTTCCGCCCTCCCGGCCGTGCAGCAGGACGAAGTCCACATCCCCGAGGTCGGGCAGCCCGGCCCTGGCCGGTACCTGGGTCAGCCCCGGCGGGATCAGGCCGCGGGTGTGCGCCATGATGCCGAGGCCCGCGCGGGCCGCCGCGATCAGCCCGCTGAGGCTGGTGCTCGTACAGGCGATGCGCCAGGCCCGGCCGTCCTCCTCCAGCACTTCGAGAGCGCGGGCGCGGGTGATGCCGGGCGGCGGGAAGAGGATGAGCGGCAGCGGGCGTTCGGGGTCGATGCGCAGCCGGGGTGCGCCGATCCAGACGAGGGTGGAGCGCCAGACGAGGCGGCCGTGGCTCTGGCCGCTCCGCCGTTTGGCCAGCACCAGGTCGAGCCCGCCCGCCGCCAGCTGCTCGTGCAGGGTGCCGGAGAGGCCGACGGTGAGTTCCAGATCCACCTCGGGGTGCTCGGTGCGGAACGACTCCAGGATCTCCGGCAGCCTGGTCAGCACGAAGTCCTCCGACGCGCCGAAGCGCAGCCTGCCGCGCGGCCGGGCGCCCGCGAAGAAGGCCGCCGCCCGCTCGTGGCCCTGGAGGATCGTACGGGCGAAGCCCAGCATCGCCTCGCCGTCCTCCGTCAGCTCCACGCTGTGGGTGTCGCGGGTGAACAGGGTCCGGCCGGTCGCCTCCTCCAGCCGGCGGACGTGCTGGCTCACCGTCGACTGGCGCAGGCCGAGGCGGTGGGCGGCCTGGGTGAAGCTCAGGGTCTGCGACACGGTGAGGAAGGTGCGCAGTTGCGCGGGGTCGTACATGATCCTGAGGTTATCGCGCTTCGTGATGTCAGTCAGAGTGGTATGCAGGATTCCCGATCAGAGGGATCGCGTGGACCATGGTCACGACACCTTCCGTACCCGAGAGTCCGTACCCGATGGTCCGTACCCGAGAGCAAGTGGAGACCATGAGCCGCCGAAAGCCGCAGCTTCCGTCCTGGCTGCCGATCGATCCGTACATCCTGGCCCTGATCGGTACCGTCGCCGTGGCGGCGCTGCTGCCGGCCCGTGGTGCGGCGGCCGACGTGGCGGGGGGAGCGTCCACCGGGGCGGTCGCCCTGCTCTTCTTCCTCTACGGCGCGCGGCTCTCCACCGCCGAGGCGGTCGAGGGGCTGAAGCACTGGCGGCTCCACCTCACCGTCCTGGCCTGCACCTTCGTCGCGTTCCCGCTGCTGGGTCTCGCGGCGCGCGGGCTGGTGCCGTTCCTGCTGACGCCCCCGCTCTACAACGGGCTGCTCTTCCTCTGCCTGGTCCCTTCGACCATCCAGTCGTCGATCGCCTTCACCTCGATCGCCCGCGGCAATGTGCCCGCCGCGATCTGCGCGGGCTCCTTCTCCTCGCTCGCCGGCATCGTCATCACCCCGGTCCTGGCGGCGCTGGTCCTGGGCAGCGGCGGGGGCGGCTTCTCCGCCGACTCGCTGCTGAAGATCGTGCTTCAGCTGCTGGTGCCGTTCGTGGCGGGGCAGTTGCTGCGCCGCTGGGTGGGCGGCTTCCTCGTACGGCACAAGAAGGTCCTCGGCTATGTCGACCGGGGCTCGATCCTGCTGGTGGTCTACGCGGCGTTCAGCGAGGGCATGGTGCGCGGTGTCTGGCACCAGGTGAGCTTCGTCCGGCTGCTGGGGCTGCTCGGGGCCGAGGCGGTGCTGCTCGCCGTCATGCTGGTGCTGAGCTGGTACGGAGCCAAGCGGCTCGGCTTCGACCGGGGCGACCGGATCGCCATCCAGTTCGCCGGTTCGAAGAAGAGCCTGGCGGCCGGACTGCCCATGGCGAGTGTGCTGTTCGGCGCGCAGGCGTCGCTGGCCGTGCTTCCGCTGATGCTCTTCCACCAGATGCAGCTGATGGTCTGCGCGGTGATCGCCAAGCGCCGCTCTCGCGACCCGCTGCCCGCCGGGGTGGAGCAACCGGTCCCGGCCGCGACCGCTACCCGGTGATCAGCACTACCTTGCCGAGGTTGGCCCGGGACTCGATGAACCGGTGGGCCAGCGCCGCCTCTTCGAGCGGGATCTCGGCGTGCACGGCGGCCCGCAGCCGTCCGCTGCGGTGCAGCTCCCACAGCTCGGCGCACCACTGCGCGTACAGCTCGGGCCGGTCCCTGGCGATGAGCGCCATCTGGAAGCCGATGACCGACTTGGCGCCGGTCAGCAGGGAGTACGCCTCAAGGGTGCCGCCGCCCGAACTGAACGCGACCAGCCGCCCGTTCGGCGCGAGGGTGGCGACCGCCGGGGCGAGCAGCGTCCCGCCGACCCCGTCCACCACGACGTCCACCGGCTCACCCCAGTCCGCTTCGTCGTACGTCACCACCGCGTCGGCGCCGAGCCCGCGCAGGAACTCCGCCTTCTCCGCGGAGCCGGTGGCGGCGACCAACCGTCCTGCGCCGTCCAGGCGGGCCAGCTGGAGCGCCAGATGGCCGACACCGCTCGCGGCAGCCGTCACCAGCACCGATTCGCCCGGACCGGTCCTGGCGGCATGCAGGGCGCCCCGGGCCACCAGGCCGCTGCGGACCAGGGCCACCGCGTCCACCGCACTCGCGTGCTCAGGGATCCTGGTCGCGAACGGCTCGCCCAGGACGGCAAGGTCCGCGTAGGAGCCCGCGAAGCAGAGGCCGGTCACCCGGTCACCGGCCGCGAAGCGGGTGACCCCGGCCCCGACGGCGGCGACCGTGCCCGCGATCTCGCCGCCCAGCGGCGCGGGGACGCTGCCCTCGCGCACCTTCCGTACGGAGGGCAGGGTCACCCCGATCGCCTCGGAGCGGACCAGCAGTTCGCCGGGGCCGGGTTCGGGGACGGGGGCCTGCTCCACGTACAGGACCTCGGGCCCGCCGTTCGTGTCGTACCGGACACGGCGCATGGGCACCTCCAGGTTTCATTGGGGCCCCCAACGGTATCCGATTTTCGTTGGGGGCCCCAATGGTTTTCCGTTAGAGTCGTCCCATGACATCCGAGACCTCTCCCGCGCTCGCCCGGATCACCGCACTGCCCAGCTGGCTGCTCGGCCGGGCGGCGGCCCGCGGCCACCGGCTGCTCGCCGACGCGTTCGCGGGGGAGGGGCTGCGGCTGCCGCACCATGTGGTGCTGACCGCCGTCGCGGCGCTCGGGCCCGTGTCCCAGGCGGAGTTGGGCCGTACGGTACGCATCGATCCCAAGGACATGGTCACGGTCGTCGGCGAACTCCAGGCCAAGGGCCTCGTCACCCGCACACCCGACCCCGCGGACCGGCGGAAGAACGCGATCGCCGTCTCGTCCGCGGGGCGCACCGCGCTGCACCGCCTGGAGGAGCTGGGCGACGCCGCCAACGACGAACTGCTCGCCCCGCTCGACCCGGCCGAACGCGCACAGCTCACCGCGCTGCTCTCCCGGATCGTGCACGCGCCGGACGCCCAGGACACGCGGGGCGCATGACGCCGCGGGCGGTCAGACGCGGCGCGGTGAGGCCAGCAGATAGGCGGCGCCCGCCCGCCGGTCCGTATGCGCCGAGGTCTGCCAGCCCGCCCGGTTCAGTGTCTCCGTGTAGGCCCAGGGAGCGGGCCCGTCCACCCGGACCGCCTCGGGCTGCGCCGACTCGCTCACCAGATAGCCATGGCAGCAGCCCGCCTCAAGTGCCAGTGCGACGGCCTGGGTCAGATGCGTACGCTCCCAGGCGCACGGCCGCTCCACCGAGCGGTCGGGGTTGGTGACCCGGCGCATCTCGACCAGACCGGCCCACGCGCTGCGCACCTCACGCTCCCGTACGGGGTCGGGGTCCGGCGTGGTGTCCCCGCCCCCGGCGGAGGAGCGGGCATGGAACACCCCGGGCGGGTCCACTCCCGTGGAGTCCGCTGCCGGGACCTGGTCCGGCCCCGGGACCTGGTCCGGCTCCGGCGGCGGGACCAGCCGGACCGGTTCGGCGGCCAGCCGCTCCCGCATCCGCTGCCCGGCAGGCGTCAGATAGTGCCGGTGCGGGGGCCGCGGATGGCGCACGGCAAGGCCCTGTGCGACCAGGGGCGCGAGAGCCGCCGCAGGGCCCCGGAGCAGTCCGGATCCGGCGTCGGCGGTCCGGATCGCCCGGCGCTGGGTCGCGGACAGCCGGTCGGTCATGCCCCTGACCGTACTGCCGCCGCACCGCGCGGGGAACAGCGTCCACACCGCGGCCGCACGGTGCGGGCAACAGGGTCCGCGGCTCTCGGCGGGGCGGGCCGGCTCAGACCCGGGCCGGCTCAGACCCCGGAGCGCAGGGCGATGCGCTCGTCACCCGTGTACACGTTCATGGAGGAGCCGCGGAGGAAACCGACCAGCGTGAGACCGGACTCGGCAGCCAGATCCACCGCCAGCGATGAAGGGGCCGACACCGCCGCGAGCACCGGGATACCCGCCATCACCGCCTTCTGGGCCAGTTCGAAGGAGGCCCGGCCCGAGACGAGGAGAACGACCTGGGAGAGCGGCAGCAGTCCGTTCTGCAGAGCCCGGCCGACCAGCTTGTCCACCGCGTTGTGGCGGCCCACGTCCTCACGTATGTCGAGCAGTTCGCCCTCGGGTGTGAAGAGCGCGGCAGCGTGCAGCCCCCCGGTCCGGTCGAACACCTGCTGCGCCGCCCGCAGCCGGTCGGGGAGGACGGAGAGCACATCCGGTTCGACCCGCACCGGCGGCGCGTCGGCGATCGGGAAGCGCGCGGTGGTCCGTACCGCTTCCAGGCTCGCCTTGCCGCAGAGCCCGCACGAGGAGGTGGTGTAGACGTTGCGCTCCAGCGTGATGTCCGGCAGCTCGACGCCCGGGGCCAGCCTGACGTCCACCACGTTGTACGTGTTCGAGCCGTCGGCGGTGGCCCCCGCGCAGTACACGATCGACTGGAGTTCGTCCGCCGAACCGAGCACTCCCTCGCTGACCAGGAAGCCCGCCGCGAGGGCGAAGTCGTCGCCGGGGGTGCGCATGGTGATGGCCAGGGCCTTGCCGTTCAGCCGGATCTCCAGCGGCTCCTCGGCGACCAGGGTGTCGGGGCGGGTGGTGACCGCGCCGTCCCTGATGCGGATGGTGCGGCGGCGTTCGGTGACCCGGCCCATGGGAATCAGTCCTACTCTTCGCTCGGTGCTGCGGCCCTCTCATTCTCCTGGACGGGGGCGGCGACCGCGGAGCGGGCACCGGGCATCCGGCCGAAAAGGGCGCGGCGCGGTACGTCCGGTAGCGGCGCAGTACTCCCGGTAGCCGTGCCCGTACCTGTGCCGTTCGCCCGTACGGCGTGCGGAAGTGATCCGAAGCCTCCAAGAGGGACGCCCGAATCCTGTTGCTTTACATGCCGTCGTACCGGTGAGTCGCTGACGAGACTGGAGGGCTCCTGACATCAGCAGCAGAGGGGTCCCGGGCATGACCGGAACACGCATCGCCGCACTCGGCCATTACCAGCCGGCCAAGGTGCTCACCAATGACGATGTCGCCGCCCTCGTCGACACCAGCGACGAATGGATCAGGACCCGGGTGGGGATCAAGACCCGCCACATCGCCGGTCCCGAGGAACCGGTCGACGAACTCGCCGCCCAGGCCGGGGCCAAGGCCCTCGCCGCCGCCGGACACGCACCGGGCGAGATCGACCTGGTGCTCGTCGCGACCTCCACGGCGATCGACCGCTCGCCCAACATGGCGGCCCGCGTCGCCGCCAAGCTGGGCATGGGCTCGCCCGCGACCATGGATGTCAACGTCGTCTGCTCGGGCTTCACGCACGCCCTGGCCGTCGCCGACCAGGCGGTACGGACCGGATCCGCCGAGCGGGCCCTGGTCATCGGCGCCGACAAGATGGCCGAGATCGCCGACTGGACCGACCGCTCCACCTGTGTCCTGGTGGGGGACGGGGCCGGCGCGGCCGTGGTCGAGGCCTGCGACGAGGACGGCATCGGCCCGGTGCTGTGGGGATCGGTCCCCGGGATGGGGAACGCCGTACGCATCGAGGGGACACCGCCGCGCTTCGCGCAGGAGGGGCAGTCCGTCTACCGCTGGGCCACCACCCAGCTGCCGCCGATCGCCCGCAGGGTCTGCGAGAAGGCGGGGGTCGCCCCCGATGAGCTGGCCGCCGTCGTCCTGCACCAGGCCAATCTGCGGATCATCGAGCCGGTGGCCGCGAAGATCGGCGCGGTGAACGCGGTGATCGCACGCGATGTGGTCGATTCCGGCAACACATCCGCGGCCAGTATCCCGATGGCCCTGTCCAAGCTGGTGGAGCGGCGGGAGATCCCGTCCGGCGCACCCGTGCTGCTCTTCGGTTTCGGCGGGAACCTCTCGTACGCGGGGCAGGTCGTGCGTTGTCCGTGACGGCCCGATGGGGCCGGTGACTGACGGGGCCCGGGGGCTAGCAGGAACCCGGGACCGGAGGGGGGCGCCGAAAGCGGGAATCACCACCGGCCGGGCACAGGGTGTAGCCGTCTGCGCACGACGTGGTGGTGATCGCGGCGTACGCTGAGAGCGGCACCCGTGTCATCGGGACCGGGGTGGGCGCCGCCCGTACGACTGGCGGTGGGCCGCGTACCAGGAGAACGACCACCTGCCCCGCCCAGCTGAGCGGAGACCCGCCCATGGCACCCACCCTCACCCTCAAGTCCGGAACCTCCTGGGCCGATGCCTGGCAGCGCTGCCTCGACGCGGCGCCCGAGGCGTTCAGGGACGACCGCGTACTGAACCTCTGGAAAGGCGCCTGGCAGGCCGACGGACGGCCGCAGCCCGCGACCAGCCCCGTCGACGGCAGCCGCATCGCGGGCCCGCCCCGCCTCGACGCCCCCACCGCCGCACAGGCCGTACGCGCCTCCCTCGACCAGCACCGCGGCTGGCGCCAGGTCCCGCTGCCCGAGCGCCGGGCCCGGGTCCTGGCCGCGCTCGACGCGCTGACCGAGCACCGTGAGCTGATGGCGCTCCTGCTGGTCTGGGAGATCGGCAAGCCTTGGCGGCTGGCCACGGCCGACGTCGACCGCGCCATCGACGGTGTGCGCTGGTACGCCGACGGCATCGAGGCGATGGCCGAAGGGCGTGCCCCGCTCGAAGGCCCGGTGTCCAACATCGCGAGCTGGAACTATCCGATGTCGGTACTGGTCCACGCGATGCTGGTGCAGGCGCTGGCCGGGAACGCGGTCATCGCCAAGGCGCCGACCGACGGCGGGGTTGCCTGTCTCACGCTCGCCTGCGCACTCATGGCCCGCGAGGGCGTCCCGGTGAGCCTGGTCAGCGGCAGCGGCGGTGAGCTCTCGGAGGCTCTGGTCCGCTCGCCGGAGATCGGCTGTGTCTCGTTCGTGGGCGGCCGGGACACCGGGGCGAGGATCGCCACCGACGTGGCCGACCTCGGCAAACGGCACATCCTCGAACAGGAGGGGCTCAACACCTGGGGCTTCTGGGACTTCACGGACTGGTCCGCACTCTCCAAGGTGATCCCCAAGCTCTTCGACTACGGGAAGCAGCGGTGCACGGCCTACCCCAGGTTCGTGGTGCAGCGCAGCGCGTTCGACGCGTTCCTGGCGGCGTATCTGCCTGCCGTGCGCTCCATCCGTACGGGCCACCCGCTGGCCGTGGAGGACCCGTCCGATCCTTTCCCGGAGCTGGACTTCGGGCCGCTGATCAACGCGGCGAAGGCCACGGAGCTGGCCGGCCAGGTGGCCGAGGCCATCGACCGCGGCGCGATCCCGCTGCACCGGGGCAGCCTCGCGGACGGCCGCTTCCTGGCCGGCCAGGACACCGGCGCCTATCTCCCGCCGGTCACACTGCTCAGCCCGCCGCCGTCGTCCCCGCTCTTCCACGCGGAGCCCTTCGGCCCGGTCGACACGATCGTCCTGGTCGATACGGAGGCGGAGCTGCTGGCCGCGATGAACGCCTCCAACGGCGCGCTGGTCGCGACCCTGTCGACCGACGACCCGGAAACCTTCGACCGGCTGGCCCCGCAGATCCGGGCCTTCAAGGTCGGCAACTCCAAGCCCCGCTCACGCGGCGATCGCGAGGAACTCTTCGGCGGCCACGGGGCGTCGTGGCGCGGCGCCTTCGTCGGCGGCGAGCTGCTGGTCCACGCGGTGACGCAGGGCCCGGCGGGGGAGCGGGCGCCGGGCAACTTCCCGGAGTACCAGCTCATGCCGTGAAGGGAGCGGAGTGCCGGCTCATCCCGTGAACGGGCCGAGTACCGGCGCATTCCCATACACGGAGATACGACGGGTTGTACGTGCCCGGTGACGCAGGGTGCCAACCGTCGGCCGGATCGGCGAAGCGCCCCGGCGGCCGACCGGGGCCAGCCGCTGACCACGGCAAATACGGGTGAGGGGGACCGCAAACCCCTGGTATTGTTGTCCTTGTCGCCGCGGGGAACAGAGACGTGGCGACAGGCACCTTGTCCGGGTGGCGGAATGGCAGACGCGCTAGCTTGAGGTGCTAGTGCCCTTTATCGGGCGTGGGGGTTCAAGTCCCCCCTCGGACACCAGCAGAGACCCCAGTTGATCTGGGGTCTTTCTGTTTCTCCGCTCCTCCCCGGTTCCCTTACGGGCGTCACCCACGAGCGCAGGAGAGGGGCGGTGTGGGCCGGATGTCCGGCCCGCACCACCCCTCTCTCTTCTCTTGTCTTCTGCCCGTCACATCAGTCGGTGCGGTCGGGTCGTCCCGCTCGGCTGAGGCGGCTCGCTCCGCTGGGGCGCGAGCTCATGGAATGGGCCTTACGGCTGCGTTTCGCCGCTACCACGGTGCACACCAACCCCAGTAGGGCAGTGACGCCGCCGATGACCGCGTTGCTCCAGATGATCCCCTTGTCCGGGTGACTGCCCACGACCCATGGGGCGACGACCAGCCAGGCGCCCATCACGACCATGGCCCAGCTGAGGCCGTACATCCGCTCCGGCACGATGGTGAACCCGAGGCCCAGCAGGGCGATCGCGATGCCCATGATCAGGTTGTGTGTCGTCAGTGCGTGCTGGGTGCTCGAAAAGTGGATCACCCACGCGGACACCGCACAGTACACGCCGACCAGAAACACCGGCCCGTCCACGAGCGCCACGTCGCGCCCGCCGAGCATCCGGTCATACCGAGCCCGCATTTCGGGTACATCGGGATGGGTTGCTAGATCGCCTCTTGTGTGTGAGACGTCGGCCATACGACTCGCCTCCTTCTCTGCTGCAAGTCCGACCGAATGTGCACGGCTGAACCGCACAAATACCAGTTTGCGCCTGTTTGCACGCTTTGTATAGAGAAGATAAAACGCCCTGCCATCCGGCCCCGGAGCCCTGGCACAACCGGCCCCGATGGGCCCCGACGAGATGCCCGGCCGGCGGGTTTCGTCAGCGCAACGTGGCGTAGACGATCAGGTTGTTCACCGGATGCCCCTGCGCGTCGAACGACCCGTCGCAGGTGATCAGCCGCAGGGCGCGGTCCGTGGTCCTGCCGTAGACCTTGTCGGTCGGGAACGCCTTCTTGCTGACGCTCTCCGTACCCGTGACCGTGAAGTGGGCCGTCTTTCCCAGCTTGTTGCGGACGGCGATGTCCGCGCCCTTGTGGATCTTCCGCAGGTCGTGGAAGACGGCCCTGCCGAAGCGGGTGTCGTTGTGGCCGATCAGCACGGCGGCTCCCGGCTCACCGGGGGTGGCGCTCCCCGTGTACCAGCCCGCCGTCATGCCCTTGTCCGCGGGCGGGACCTCGACCGTGCGGTCGGCGTTGAGTCCCAGACGCAGCAGGGAACTCCTCACTCCGATCGACGGGATCGACACCTCAGTCGGGGGCGCGGGCTGCTTCGTACCGGTCTCCGTACCCGCCTTGCTGCCGGTCTTCGTGCCGGTCCCGGCCCCGGTGTCCTTGCCGGTGCCGGAACCCGACGCCGTGCTGGCCTCGGCGGCGGATTTGTGCCCTGCTGACTCCGATGACCCGGACGAACAGCCCGCGAGCGCTGCCAGGGTGAGGCAGACGGCTGCTGCGGGCAGGGCCACGGATCGCCAAATCGGCTGATGGGTACGGGACATGAGGGCTCCAGGACGGTCGAGGAGGGGTTCGGGGAGACGGGGGAGCGCGCCGG
The DNA here is from genome assembly GCF_042751845.1 of Streptomyces sp. NPDC059398. Taxonomy (NCBI): domain Bacteria; kingdom Bacillati; phylum Actinomycetota; class Actinomycetes; order Kitasatosporales; family Streptomycetaceae; genus Streptomyces; species Streptomyces sp. NPDC059398. The sequence continues at coordinate 58,758 of NZ_JBHYWP010000009.1, forward strand.
GAATGCGCGGGGGTGCGGTGCGTCGTACCGGTTCGGTCGGAGGTACGGGCGCGCGCCGGGGCGGGGGTACGGGTCCGGGCGGTACGCAGACAGTGGCGCCGCCCGGTGACGGACGGCGCCACTGCTGTCGGGGTGGGTCAGCCGTTGCGCTGTGCGGCGGAGCGGCGGCGCAGGACGACCGTGCCCGCGCCCGCCAGAAGGACGGCGCCGGCTGCCGAGCCGACGAGGGCCGTGGTGTCGCTGCTGCCTCCGGCCGGGCGCTCACCCGCCGCGACGGCACCGCGCGGTGCGGCGGCCCGCTCCGCGGCCCGGACGCTCGGGACGGGACTGGCGGCCCGCGCCGCCGGGGTGGGCTTGTCGCCCGCGGCGACGCCGCCCCGCGGTGCTGCCGCGGGCTGCTTGCCCTGAGCGGCCCGCGCGGCCCTGGCCCTTGCGGAGAGGGGAGGCTGAGCGGACGGCTCGGCCTTCGCCGCACTTCCGGATGCGCGCCCCGCGGACGGCTGGGCCTTGGAGGCAACGGGCTTGGGGCTGTCGGACGCGAAGGCCGCGGTCGACGGGACGAGCACCGTGCCGACCGCCACGGCGGTGAGTACGGCGGTGCGCAGGGACAGACGTGGGGACATGAACAGCTCCAGTTCCAGCCCGGCCTTGGTGATGCCTGGCTGCGGTTGGCAGCAGGCGCCGGGCACAGCGACAGACTGGCAAGCAGTTATGAGGAAGCTGTCAGGACACTGTGCTCATCGGATCAGGGCGCCGGCGACGAGGAGGTGTCAGCCGCCGGGCCCGGTGTCCTCCCGGCCGGTTCGTCCCGGTCGGCTGCCGCCGTCGGCCCGTGCACGGGCAGCCGGAGCGTGAAGACCGAGCCCCTCCCCTCCGTGCTCGCCGCACTCACGGTGCCGCCGTGCGCCTCGGCCAGTTTGCGGACGATGGCCAGCCCCAGGCCGCTGCCGCCCGTCCGGCGGTTACGTGATTTCTCGGCGCGCCAGAAGCGGTCGAAGACGTACGGCAGGGACGCGGCCGGGATACCGGTGCCGGTGTCGGCGACTTCCACCAGCACCTCCGTGCAGGCCGTCCCCGCAGAGGGCTTCTCCGCAGAGGGCTTCTCCGCGCAGGCCGCCGGATCCGGCGGGCCGCACCGCACCCGCAGCGTGACCTGGCCGCCCGCCGGGGTGTGGCGTACCGCGTTGGAGACCAGGTTGCCCACCGCCTGCCGGAGCCGGACCGGGTCGGCGGCCAGGACCGGTACCGGAGCCTCCGGCGGTGGGCCGGTCACCGTCAGCGTCACCCCCGCGGTCTCGGCGCGGGCCTGGTGGGCCGAGGCGACCTGGCCCAGGAGTTCCTGGATCCGTACCGGCTCCACATGCAGCCGCAGCGCCCCCGCGTCGGCGGCCGACAGGTCCTGGAGGTCGTCGATGATGTGCTGCAGCTGCACCGCCTCCTCCAGGAGCGAGGAGACGAACGCTGGATCGGGATCGGCCAGGCCGTCCTGGGCGGCCTCCAGCCAGCCGCGGATGTTGCTGAGCGGTGTGCGCAGCTCGTGCGCGACATCGCTCACCATCGCCTTGCGCTGTTCCTCAAGGCGCGCGCGGTGCGCCGACATGTCGTTGAACGTCGCCGCCAACCGCCCGATCTCGTTGTCCGTCGTGACGTCGACCGGCTCCGAACTCCCGCTGTCCCGCATCCGCTGCGCCGCGTTGGTGAGCGCGTGCAGCGGGCGTACCAGCCTGGCTCCGGCGAGCACCGAGGCCCCGACCGTGAGGGCGAGCACCAGTGCCGCGACCCCCGCGATACGGGCGGTGTTGGCCGGTGAGAGGTTGAAGCCGGGGACGGTGGAGCCGCCCTGGTCGCCGATGAACAGCAGGGCGGGCGACGCGACGTACGAGCTGAGCTGTTCGCGGCGCGCGGTGCCGACGCAAGACGCGATGGCGCGATCGTCGTCGCTGTTGCGGACGCTCGGCTCCGCCACGGGAGTGGGCGGTGTGGTCGGGGGGACGCCCCCGGACCTCTGGGGCTCCGCGGCCGCCCTGGCGCTGTTCCACGAGAGGTTGAGGCTCAGCTGGACCGGCTCGCGGTTCTGCCGGCGCAGACAGGCGTCCGCCAGGTGGTTGAGGGCGGTGAGCGCCTTCTTCTCGGTCGGGGTGGGCGCGTCCAGGGCCTCCGTATCGCATCTGGTGCCCAGGGTGCGGTCCGGGTCGTTCCCCACCGCCTGTATACGGGGACGGCCGCTCGGCTCCTCCACGGCGTCCGACGCGATCCCGAGGCCGCTGAGGCAGGCCACCGTATGGGCCGCGATGCCCTTCAGCCTTCCGCGCTCCGACGCCGGCAGCCGGAACGGTCCCACGGCCCGTGGGTCGATCCGGTCGGCCGATGTCCCGGTCCCGGTCCCGTCCCCGTTCCCGGTGGAACTTCGCGCCGCCAGCGTGGTGTCCAGGGAGAGCGGGTCGACGACCGCCGACACCTGGGGCGGCAGCGCGGGCGCCGGCTTCCGGTCCGCCGAGTCGGCGACGGGCTGGTGGTTCTCGGTGGTCAGGGCGATCCGCCGGCCGGACTGCCGGGCCAGTTTCCGTACCGTCGCGCCGACACCGTCCCACCGGGGGTGCCCGGCCGCGTAACCGAGCAAGGTGTTGTAGATACGGGTGTCGGCGGTGAGGTTCTGGCCCTGCTCCTGTTTGATCGCACCGGATGTGGTCTGTACGGCGAGCCAGGCGGTCGCGACCACCGAACAGGCTGCCACCAGCGCCGAAACCGCCAGCAGCCGGCCGAGCAGACTCTTGCGCAGCGGCAGCCGCGTACGCCGCTCCTGCTCCTGCTCCTGCTTCTGCTCCTGCTTCTGCTCCGGCCGCCGGAGCCGGGCTCCGCGCCGGGGCCTGCCGGGTATCCGGGCGCGGGTCTCACTGCGCGGCAAGGTGGGCGTCCTTCGCGGGATCGGTCAGTTTGTAGCCGACGCCGAACACGGTGAGCAGCCGGACCGGTCTGCGGGGCGCCGATTCGATCTTCTTGCGCAGATTCATGACGTGTACGTCGACCGTGCGATTGCTGATGTACCGGTCGAAACCGTGCAGTTCCGCCAGGAGCTGCTGCCGGGTGAAGACCCGGTCGGGTTCGGCGGCCATCGCGGCCAGCACCCGGAACTCGCCAGGTGTGCAGTCGACCGGCCGGCCGGCCACCGACACCGAGTGCCGGGCCGGATCGATGACAAGCGTGCCCACCGACAGGAGGGGATCGGGGGCGGGCGCAGCACTCACCGGCCGCTGGGCGCGGCGGAGCAGCGTGCGGACCCGCGCCATCAACTCCCGTGGGCTGTACGGCTTGGTCATGTAGTCGTCGGCGCCCAGATCGAGCCCGAGCAGCAGGTCGTCCTCGGTGGACCGGGCGGTCAGCATCAGCACCGGCAGCTCCCGTGCCTCCGCGCGCAGCACCCGTACGACGTCCAGGCCGTCGGCGCGCGGCATCATCACATCGAGGACCAGCAGGTCCGGCGTTCTCTGCCGCACCTCCTCCAGGGCCGCGAGGCCGTCACCCACCACGGTGACCGCGTGTCCTTCGCGTTCCAGGTATCGGCGTACCAGTTCGGCCTGTTTCTCGTCGTCTTCAGCGACGATGACATGTGCGCACACGCCGCTGATCGTAGATGAGTACGGAAACCCCGCCGGGAACAGCCGGCACGGCCGACGCCGTTACACCGACGGACCGGCGCCGACGGGCGGGGAACACGGGGACCATGAGGTCGTCCGCCCACCGGGATCCGGGTCCAGGGGCGCGGCACATCTGCCGTGCGCCCTTACCAGGACGTATGCCGTATGCCGCACCAAATATCGTATCAAGACGTTTTTCCGCAGGAGGACTTTCCATGGTTGACCGGCCTTTGACACTGATGGCAGTACACGCCCACCCCGACGACGAGGCCACCAGTACCGGAGGGGTGCTCGCGCGATACGCGGCGGAAGGCATCCGCACGGTTCTCGTGACCTGTACCGACGGCGGTTGCGGTGACGGACCGGGGGGTGTCAAGCCGGGCGGTTCCGGGCACGACCCGGCGGCTGTCGCCTCGATGCGCCGTCAGGAACTTGAGGCGAGCTGTGACGTCCTGAAGATCAGCGATCTGGAGATGCTGGACTACGCCGACTCCGGGATGACGGGCTGGCCCAGCAACGATGCCCCCGGATCCTTCTGGCAGACCCCTGTGGCGGAAGGCGCCGCCCGGCTCGCGGAACTCATGGAGCACTACCGGCCCGATGTGGTCGTCACCTATGACGAGAACGGTTTCTACGGCCACCCCGACCACATCCAGGCCAACCGCATCACGATGGCCGCGCTGGAGATGACCGCGCTGACACCGAAGGTGTACTGGACGACGATGCCCCGCTCGGCGATGCAGCGGTTCGGAGAGACCATGCGCGAGTTCCAGGAGGACATGCCGGAGCCGGACCCCGCCGAGGCCGCCGCGCTGGCCGAGATCGGTCTCCCCGACGACGAGATCACCACGTGGGTGGAGACCACCCCGTTCAGCGGTCAGAAGTTCGATGCCCTGGCCGCGCACGCCAGCCAGGGCGAGAACATCTTCTTCCTCAAGATGGGCAAGGAGAAGTTCGGTGAGCTGATGGGCATGGAGACCTTCGTACGGGTCAAGGACACCACCGGCGCGGCCGTACCCGAGAACGATCTCTTCGCCGGGCTGCGCTGATCCGCCCGCCGGGCCGCAGGCCCCGCAGAGGTCTGCTCAGCCCACTGGCCGGGGGCCCGGAACCGCCGCTCGGCGCCGGGTCTCCGCCAGGTGCATGCCGATGTGTCGGGCGAGGATCAGCGCGTCCGCGGGTTCGCCGGCCTGGAACGTGACACGGCGGAGCAGGCCGACTCCGTCGAGCGCGACACCCTCACGGGCGAGTACGAAGACGAGGGTGAGGAAGGCGCACCTGGCGTTCCCGTCGGCGAAGGGGTGGAAGAAGCAGACGTCGAGATAGGCACGGGCGGCGCGAGCGGTGAGCGGAACAGCCTTCCCGCCGTCCTTCGCGCTCTCGGCCAGGCAGGCATCGAGGCGGGCCCGGGTGTCCGGACCGATGCCGTAGCGTTCCCGCCCTGCCTTGGCGAAGGCAGGCACGTCGCGGAACGGCGGCAGCCGCGGTGCGCCCAGGACGTGCTGCTGCCAGCGCTGGAGTAGTCCGAACTGCAGGGAGGCTCCCTGTGCCGCTTCGGTGCGCAGGAGTTCCAGGGCGGCGAGCAGGCCCTGGGCCCGGCCCGGGTCCAGGGCGCCGTCGAAGGCGCGGATGTCCTCCGCAGCGCCGTCGCGGGCAGGGACCACCGGCCCCTCACCTCCGCCGTCCGGTGCTTCCTGCCACGGCACGGTCTCGCGCACCGCGAGCCAGCGCTCCAGGTGATCGGGTCCGGGTCCGGTGGGCCGTGTGCCGGCGGCCGGCCGGAGCGAGCGCGCCAGCCGTTCCGCGACATCGTCGACCAGCGCTGTGCCGGGCCCGGTCCAGCTCTTGAACCGCCCGCCGATCGCCTCGTCGACCAGGCCCTCCGCGAGGTCCGGCGCGACGCCCCACCGGCTGAGGAACCAGGTGAGCACCTGCCGGCAGTGGCCGTACCAGCTGCTGCCACAGCCCGTACGGTCGGTCACCTGGAGGATCAGGTTCCGAGCGGCGCGCTCCCACAGGATCCGCTGGTCGGCCACGTCGGCCAGGACCAACGGGTACGTGTCGAACCAGCCGGCGAGGCTCTCCAGCCAGCCGCGCCACTCGCACAGCGCCGCCGCGACGCGGGCGAGCGTCTCCTCCGGGGTGGTGATCGAGTGCCTCGGGCAGCACCAGTTCCCGACCGGCCCCCCGTCGAAGTCGCCTTCGTCGTGCGCCCAGCGCCAGCCCAGGGTCCAGCGGCCGTAGCCCTCGGCGAGTGCGTACGCCATGGCATCTGCCCAGGGCTCGCCCTTGCTCCAGCTTCGGTCACTCGTCGCCGGGGCCCCGTCCGGAAGGCCGGGGAGGCCGGTAATCCCATGGGCGGGCCCGAGGGACTGCACCACCTGTCCCGCTGTCGCGGGGTCGAAGGGATGGCGGGCGGGGTCCACATCGTCCCAGGTCAGAAAAGCGGGTGCCAGGTCCGTCATCACCGCGTAAGCCTGCGCCGCCGACTGGCCCCGGTGCAAACGGGTTACCGCAGAGCCCTCCCCGACGCACATGCGGTACAGGCCGGTTCGTCTCAGGCAGGGACAGGCGCGGGGCCTCCGGTACGGCCGCCGGTGTGCTTGTCGAGATAGGCGGTGACGGCGCCGGGGTCGCAACCGCGTGCGGCCACATGCCCGTCGGGGCGGACGAGGACCAACTCGCCGCTCTCGGCGGCGTAGGCCCTCCCGGCGTGGCCGTGGGTGTCGGTCACATCGGTGCCGAACTCCACGGTGCGCACGCCCGCGTGGGTACGGGGAAGGGCGCCGGAACCGAATCCGTACAGGGTCCAGTGGCCGCCTCGCTGGAGGTCGAAGAGGCGGACGGGCCGCCCGTCCGGGAGGTGGCAGGGTGCGTCGGGGGCGCGGTCGCCGGGCTTGGGCCCCGGGGTGTCCCGGCCGGTGGCGGGGGCCAGGGGACCGCCGCGGTAGGTGTGGCCCAGTTGCAGCAACTCCTCGCTGTCCGCGTCCTGTTGCCGCCCGGCGCCCTGCTGCATCAGGCGGCTGGAGAGCCCGAGGACGGCGGCGGCGACCGGCAGCCTTTCGGCCTGGTAGGTGTCGAGCAGGGCGTCGGGGGCGCCGTGCAGGACCGCGGCGCTTCCAGCCCAGGTTGACGGCGTCCTGGATGCCGGTGTTCATGCCCTGGCCGCCCGCGGGGGAGTGCACATGCGCCGCGTCGCCCGCGAGGAGGACCCGGCCCTCGCGGTAGCGGTCGACCATCCGGACGTTCAGCCGCCAGCGCGAGAGCCAGCCGGCCTCGTGCAGCCGGACCTGGCCGGGTCCGACGACGGCGTCCACGATGTCCTGGAGGGACTCCACCGTGGGGTCGGCGGAGCCACCGGTGTCCCCGGGCGGGACCGGCGCCTGGATCTGGAAGGAGTCCTGTGCGGGCAGCGGGCACAGTGCGACGGACGCTCCGTCGCGGCCCTTGAAGATGTGCCAGTGGTCGCGGTCCAGACCGTCCAGGCGGACATCGCCCAGGAGCATCCGCTCGTCCTCGTCGGTGGTACCGAGGAAGGAGAAGCCCAGGACCCGGCGGACGGTGCTGGAGCCGCCGTCCGCGCCGATCACACAGCGGGCCGTGACGGTCGAGCCGTCGGCCAGCTCGGCCTCCGCGTGCCCGGGGTGCTGGACCAGCCCGGTCACTGTCCTGCCCCACTCGGGCTCGGCCCCGAAGCCCGCCAGGCGGTCGCGGAGCACCTCCTCCACCCGCCACTGCGGGACGAGGAGGGTGCGGGCGTACGGGCTGTCGGGAGTCGGCTCCGAACCGGCGCTCATATCCAGGTCCTGGTGGCTGCCGTCGGACTCGTGGAAGCGCACCGGGAGCCGGAAGCGGCCACAGGAGACCAGCCGGCCGGCTACGCCCAGGTTGTCCAGCACCTCCAGGGTCCGGGGCTGGAGTCCCTTGCCCCTGGAGCCGGTGCCCGGTCCGCCGGCCCGGTCGAGCACGCGCACCCCGACCCCTCGCCTGGCCAGCTCGCAGGCGGCCGTCAGGCCGGTCGGACCCGCGCCCACGATCAGGACATCGGTATCGGTGGGCGGGGTGGGTGATTCGTTCATCGGCGGACCTCACAGGGAGCGGGTGGCAGGGGTGGGATGGATGCGTACGTTGTACGCCAGCGTACAACGTACGCAGCGTCTACCATGAGCGCACATGGTGAACTGGGAGAAGGCCGGGCAGCCGGCCAGAGCAGCACGGGCCGCCCTGTCCGGTGACGTCATCGCCGCTGGGGGGATCGAGCTGGCGGATGCCGACGGCCTGGACGCGGTGACGATGCGCAAGGTCGCCGAGCGCGTCGGTGCGGGGGCAATGTCGCTGTACCGCTATGTCGACAGCCGGGACGATCTGATCAGCCTCATGGTCGACCGGGTCAGCGCGGAAGCGTTCGCCCCGCCGAGAACCGGCGACTGGCGTGCCGACCTGACCGCGGTGGCGCACCTCACCCGGGAACTGGGCCTGCGCCACCCCTGGCTGGCCGGACACTCCATCCCCGCCGAATCGTTCGGACCGCGGATGCTGGCCATGACGGAGTCCCATCTGTCTCTGCTGGACGGCTACGGCTTCGACACCGGCCAGATGCTCGACATCCTGCGGACCGTGCTGGCCTTTGTGCAGGGCCACACATATGCGGAGGCGCGACGGCTGGAGGCGCGGAAGCGCGGCGCCGCGCGGCCCACCGGGCAGGCCGAGCAGGTTGGTCCGGCCGGGCAGACCCAGCCGGTCGAGCGGGCCGGGCGGACCGGTGACACAGGTCAGGCCGGGCCCTCGGGGCTCTCCGCCGTCGAAGGGGCCGCGGAGCCGGGCGCCTACCCGCTCACCTCCCGGGCCCTGCGCGAGACGGCAGATCCGGCGGACTCGCCCCGGACCTTCGACCGCCGCCTCGGCTATCTGCTGGACGGCCTGGCCGCCACGTTCTTTTCCGGCGCTCCCGGCGCTCCCGGCGCTCCCGGCACTTCCGGCGCTCCGGGCCTCCCTGGCTCTCCCGGCCTCCCCGGCGCTCCTGGAAGGCCGGACGGCCGTCTGGCCCTGCGCGAGGTCGAGGCGCTCGCCCGCCGCGTGCACGCCACCCAGACCGACAAGGCGGGGCAGCCGTACACCATCCACCTGGCGGCGGTCGCCGAAGGAGTCGCCGCACGCGGCGGCACCGAAGAACAGATCGCCGCCGCCTGGCTGCACGACGCGGTCGAGGACGGTGCGCTGAGCGAGTCCTGGCTGGAGGGGGCGCCGCTTTCGCGCGGGGTCAAGGACATGGTGCTCGCCATGACCAGACGTACGGGGGAGAGCCCGGAAAAGTACGCGGCCCGGATCCTCGCGGTTCCGGGCGCGCTGCTGATCAAGGAATCCGATATCGCCCACAACGCCGACCCACGGCGGCTGGCCGTCCTGGACAGGCCGACCAGGGACCGGCTCACGGCCAAGTACGCGCGGATGCGGCAGCTGTTGGGGCTTCCGGGGGGCGGAGACCCCACATATACGTAGGGGCTCCGAAAGGGACGGCCTGGCGTCGGTCCGGGTGCCGTACCGAAGCTGGAGGGCCTCCTCGGAAAGATCCAGGCCATCCCCGAAGTGTGACGGCCTTTGCTCCCATCCGCCCCTAAACTGGGCCGAGTTGTATCGAGACGTCTCGGGGGGCGGACAGTGTGACCACTGCGTCAGGCACCAGCACCATCACACTCGCGCTTGTTGCCGGGTACGCCGGTTCGGGCAAGTCCGAGGCCGGCAAGCTCCTGGCAGCGGCAACGGGTTGGGCCATGCTCGACAAGGACACTCTCAGTCGTCCGATGACCGAGCGACTGCTGGCTGCCCTGGGCGGCGATCCGGACGATCGCCACAGTGCCACGTATCTGGAGCAGGCCAGGCCCCTGGAGTACGAGTGCCTGATGAAGGCCGTCTGGGAAAACCTGGAGTGCGGCACTTCGGTAGTAGCGGTGGCACCGTTTCTCGCCGAGAGCGCCGATGCGCAGTGGACATCCCGGGTGACCCGGCGGTGCCGTAGGACCGGAGCCCGCTTCGAGACACTCTGGGTGGACAGCGACCTTGAGTCGATGCGGGACCGGCTGATCTCGCGCAACGCCTCACGGGACACCTGGAAGCTGACGCACTGGCCCTCATACACCAACGGTCTCGACGTCGGCCTCCGGCCGGTGGCGCCTCACCACGTCATTGACAACCGCATCAGCGGGTCACGCCCCCTGGCCGAGCAGGTCGAGTCGATCGCTCAGCGGCTGCTGGAGGGAGCATGAGTGCCGTCGTCCTGTACGGACCTCCGGCTGCGGGCAAGGACACCGTGACGGCAGCCCTGCGCTCGGCGGACCAGCGCTTCGAACTGGTCGCCAAGCTCAAGCAGGGGACGGGCCGGTCGGCCGGCTACCGGTTCGTCACCGCCGCGGAGCTCGGGGACTTGCGCGATCAGGGCAGGATCGTCGTGGAGACCCGGCGTTACGGCAACGTGTACGCGGTCGACGAGCTCTCCCTCATGGAACCCCAGCGGCGCGGCCGGGTCCCGGTCACCCACATCGGCAACGTCGCGGACCTCCGCACGTTGTTGGACCGGACCGCGTCGGTCTCCTGGTTACGGGTCCTTCTGTGGGTGCCGAGGAGCGAGTGCGAGCGGCGGTCCCGCGCGCGCGGAGACACTGACACCGCGAAGCGGCTCACCGCCTGGGACGAGACGGCTCGGGATGTGGGCACATCCGATGTGCGAGACCTGTTCGACCTCGTGATCCGTACGGACCGGATCGAGCCGACGGTCGCTGCCAAGCAGATCACCTACGCGCTCGACGGCGCCGGACACCGTGTGCACGGATGAACTGTTCACCACGCTCAGGCTCAGCCCGGACACGGAACCGGCTCCACGGGGCACGACACCGCGCCATACATGAGTACGTCGGGGCGGGCCCGTCACGACATCTACGGTCACACACAACGGGGGAGCGCCGATGGGAGTCGTCCGGACGTTAGAGGACTTGGCACGAATCGGTCGGCAGCGCACCGTGCAGGACCGGAGCGTGCATCTGCACCAGGACGAGGTCACGGCGGACCTTCTGCTGGACACGGTGTCGGCCGACCGGGTCTCTCTCGACCATATGAGTATCGACGGCGCGCTGACCGTACGGTCCTGCCGTATCGATGAACTGGTCATCGACCATGTGGAGATGGACGCACTGATGGTCGTGAACTCCCGCATCGGCCGCCTGACGGTCCGCAATGCGTCGATCGGATGCGAGGTCACGGTCATCGACTCAGCCCTGGACTTCCTCGCTCTGCACTCGTGCGGGACCGTCCGGCTGGAGCGCCTCCGGGTCGAGGAGCTCGTCCAGGTCAACGCTCTGCGCGGGACGCTCCACATCAGAGACACGCGGGTGTCCTCGCTGACGGTCCGCAGCCAGGCCGCGGGCGGCCGTCTCGGCCGGCCGAGTGTGATCGTGAGAGGACTCAAAACCCGGGAGGACGTCACGTTCGACGACCTCTGGCTCTCCACCATGGAACTCGCCGACGTCGAGACGTGTGAACTTACGCTGAGGCGGGTGCGGTTGGACGAGCCGCTGCGGGCGAGCGAACTTCGTTGCAGTGAGACCATACGCGTGAACGGGCTGGTCGTTCCCGCCGAGATCAGTACGATCACGAACAGCACGGTCAGAGGCTCTGTGGAAGTTCGCAACCTCGGGCTCTGCGACAACCCGGGCGGCAGCAGGGAGGGTGCGACCGCCCGGCTGGCTCTTCACAACACGACGGTCGTGTCGCTCACCTCGGCCTCTGTGGTGTCCTCGGTGATCAGCCTGCACGGCTCCTCCGTCACAGGCACCCTGGGGCTCCCCTCCGGCAGCTCCCGCTACAGCCTCGACAACTCCTCCAGCGTCGGCGACATGGAGCTGGCCGGGCAGGTCTTCCGCAACGGCGCACAGGTGCTCTCTTTTCTGGACCGGTCCTTCACCGAGGTGACGGCCGTGGCCCTGGAATCCGTACGCTCGGCGCTGGCCAAGAGGAACCGGAACCGTGAGGTCGACGAGCTTTACTACCTCGCGCGTCAGCGCGAGGCGACAGCCCTCCCGCCGCTGCGGCGCGCCATCGCGCAGGGCTTCCTCGGTGGCATCCTCGGCTGGGGAGTCCGGGCACGCAACCCGGCCCGTGTGCTGATGGCCGGCGTCCTGCTGACAGGTGCGGTGCTTCATCTGGCGGGCGCTGTCCGCGAATCCGGCCGCGGCCTGACAGACACGGCAGCCGCGGGCAGGAGCTTCGTACTCGCTCTCGCTCTCTGGCTGAACGTCGGCACCGGCACGCCGTCGGGGCTGAATACTGCCGGATGGACAGCGCTCGCCGTCGCGTTCACCGTTGCGGGCATGCTGTTCACCACCCTCATTGTGGGCATAGTCATCCGCAAACTGGTGCGTTGACCGCCCCTGGATGGACGGGTGGCAGAGTGCCGTCCATGGAAGAGCGAGAAGAGCCGGCAGGGAACGCGGCAGCTGTGCCCGCTGTCACGTACGGACTGAGTGGTAGGTCGATTCTGGTGACCGGTGGCAGCAGAGGACTGGGATATGCGATCGCGCGCCTCCTTGCGGCAGAAGGGGCTTCCCTCGCGATCTGCGGCCGGGACCCCGGCACCTTGGACCAGGTGTCATCCGAGCTGGACCGGGATTTCGGGGCCCCGGTGGTGACGGGATGCGTGGATGTCCTGGCACACGGTGAACTGGAGGACTTCACCCGGCGGGCCGGCAGCGAACTCGGCGGACTCGACGGCCTGGTCGCCAACATCGGAGGCAAACGCGGCGGCGGCGTCCTCGACTCGACCCGGGAGGACTGGCAGGACACCTGGGAACTGAACGGGGGGCATGCGGTGCGTACTGTCCGGGCAGCACTGGGCTGCCTGCGGCCCGGCAGCTCCGTGGTGATGGTTGCCTCCATCTCCGGCTGGAAGCCTCGCTTTCCCGCCCAGTACGGGGCCGCCAAGGCATCGGAGATCTACCTGGCGGGCGCCCTGTGCCAAGAGCTGGCCCCGTACGGTGTGCGCGTCAACACCGTCAGCCCGGGCTCCATTCTCCTGCCGGGAAAGAGCTGGGACCGCCTGAGCCGACGTGACCCGGAAACCTACGCGGCATATGCGGAACGCAACCCCAGTGGCCGCCTGTTGGAGGCCGACGAAGTGGCCAGGGTCATCGGCTTCCTTCTCTCGCCTGCGGCCGGCGCTGTTAACGGCGCGCATATCCCTGTCGACGGCGGTCAGCCGCAGGCAGGGCTGGGAATCGTTCCGGGCCGACAGACCTGACCAGGCGAGTCCCGCTCCGCCGTGGAGGTGTCCTGCCCACCCGGAGCAGGAAACAGCCTCCCTATCCCTTGCCGGTCGGCTCCGCAAGGGAAGGAAGGCTCTCTCGGACGCCGGCTTCACCCCACCGGCGTATGGCTCTCTTCTCGCCGTCCAGCCGAAAACATAGTCGCGTGGGCAGGATCCTAGGTGCGCGGCCGGCGCCCCCGTTCCTGCCGTGGGAAGCTCTGGTCGGCCCCCGGCAGGTGCGGCTTCGGGAGGGTGGCGACCTCCTTCTTCGCCTGTTCCAGCTGCTCGGCCGTGTCCTCCGGCAGGTGCGGCGGCCGGCGGTGGGTGTCGGAGAAGCGGAAGGCCGAGGTCAGGTCGCCGAAGGTGCGGCGGCGCCACTGGGTGATGTTGGGCTCCCGTACGCCCGTGAACCGCTCCAGGAACTGGAGCGCCGAGGTGTGGTCGAACCGCTCGCCCGCGACCCAGCCGCCCACGGTCCACGGTGACACGATGATCGCGGGGACCCGGAAGCCGCCGCCGATCGGTAGGCCGTCGACGAACTCGTCCGTCGTGCCGGGCTTCGGGGTGGGGGGTGCCACATGGTCGAACAGGCCGTCGTTCTCGTCGTAGTTGAGGATGAAGGCGGTCTTCGCCCACACCTTCGGGTTGGAGGCGATGGCCTCGATCTTCTGGGCCACGAAGTCCGCGCCTGCCGCCGGAAGGTAGTCCGGGTGCTCGGACTGGTAGCTGGTCGGCATGATCCAGGAGACGGCGGGCAACCGGTCGTTGCGTGCGTCGTCCTCGAACGTGCCCTCCGGCTGGGGGCGTACACCGCGCTCGTACAGCTCGTCACCGGGCTTGGCGTCCTTGAACGTCCGGAAGTTCTTCAGCATGTTGCAGCCGTAGTCGTCGTCCTGCTGATAGACCTTCCAGCTGACGCCCGCCGCTTGGAGCCGTTCGGCGTAGGTCGTCCAGCGGTACGGCGTGGCGGCGGTGTTGCTCAGGATCGGCCCGCCCTGGGTGCCGTTCGGGTCGAGGGTGCCCGTCATCCAGTACAGCCGGTTCGGCCAGGTGGGACCGAACACCGAGCAGAAGTAGTTGTCGCAGATGGTGAAGGTCTCCGCCAGCGCGAACTGGAACGGGATGTCCTCCCGGGTGTAATAGCCCATGACATAAGGGCCGTTGACCCCGTCGGCCTTGCGGTGCGCGGGCAGCCACTGGTCCATCCGGCCGCCGTTCCACGCCTCGTGCTGTACGGACCAGGCGTGGCTGGTGGACGGGATGGCCTGGGCGCTCGATGTGTGGGTGTCCAGATGGAACGGGAGCAGATAGCCCTTCGGGTTCACTGTGTCGGGCTGGTAGAAGACCGGCTTGCCGTTCGGCAGCTTCTGCGCGTGCGGGTCGCTGAAGCCGCGTACGCCGGACAGCGTGCCGAAGTAGTGGTCGAACGAGCGGTTCTCCTGCATCAGCATGACGACGTGTTCGATGTCGCGCAGGGAACCGTGGCGCGGCGGCCCGGCCGCGACCGCCTTCTGCACGCTGGGCGGCAGCAGCGAGAGCGCCGCAGCGCCGCCCACGGCGCCTGCCGCTGAGCCAAGGAGTCTGCGTCGCGTCAACTCGGCCATGAACATCCCCTTCTCACGCTCGGACGGGCCCGTTCTGAGGCCCCTCCGGAACTCTCTCGGGAGCCCGGTGAAGAGGGGAGGAGTCGGACGATGAACAGGTGGCCAATGAGCGGCAAGGGCTTGGCCAAGCCAGAACCTGGTGTTCGCACAGCCGGGATCCCGCCCGGACAAAGGTCCGGACGGGATCCGTGAGTAGCCGTGAAGCCCCTTGTGGGAGAGCTCAGTTGGTGGGGGCGGCCGTTGGCGCCACGGTGCCGTCCGTGTGGTGTGACGCAGCCGTCCGTGGGAGGAGATGACGCTCGGCGAGGTGGCCGAAGAGCAGGCCGAACGCGGTCCACAGCGTGAGCTGGATGGCGAGCGCCGAGAGCCGGAACTGCCAGAGCAGGGTGGCCGGGAAGTCCTTGGGCACCTCGTTGACGGCGGGCAGGAGCGCATAGGCGAGTCCGACCAGTACGAGGAAGGCGGCCCCGGCCGCTACGGTCGCGTTCCAGTTGCCCAGCCGTGGCGCGAGCCGTTTGCCGAGGAGCACGGCGGCCACCGAGAGCAGCACGCTGAGGACCATCATCAGGAAGTACAGGGCGGTGCGTTTGCCGATGGTGCCGGGGTCGCCGACGGACGGCGGGTTGGCCGGGTACTTGAGGAACGGCACGACGTACACGGTGATCAGGGCGCCGGCCGAGACCAGCATGGCTGTCGCCCGCGGGCCGAAGCCGCCGGTACGGCCGAGTGCGAAGCAGAACGCGAGAGCGGCGATACCGCCGACCGCGACGCCGAAGACGAGCACACCGGTGGCGAGTCCCGCCGTCGACTGGAGGGAGCGGCTGACCACCTCCATCTCGTGCTCATGGCTGTGCGCGTCCTCGAAGGCGATGGCCGAGTCGACCCGCGGCTCACCGAGCAGATAGGCGACCACCAGGGCCAGTACACCGGCGGCGAGGCCGGCCAGCATGCCGCGGACGAGCAGGACGCGTATCGATATGGAGTTCATGAGAGAGGTCCCCTGGACGTCAGTAGGTCAGTTGGACGTCAGTAGGTCAGTGGCAGGGGAAGCCGAGGAGATGACGTCCGTCGTGGACCCACTCGTGCACGTCGGTCCCCGAGACGACCGAGGTGGCGCCCTGCTCGGCGCCGACGAAGTACAGCAGGACGAGCATGAGGATCCCGAAGAAGACCGCCCAGGGGGCGATGGCCTTGGCCGAGAGCGGAGCGATCGCCGGAGTGGCGGGGGCGCTCGGAGTGGGGGCAAGGGAGTTTGCCATGGCAGAACCTCCTGGGGAACACGCGTCCCGGTCGTGGTGCCTGAGACGAAGGTGCTGGGTCTGACTTCCCGTAGGACGGGTTCACAGTGGCGCGACCGTGCCGGATTCTCACCGGACTTCCATTACGCCTTCGTCATGTTCACGTGGACCGTACCGTCTGCCCGACCGGCTTCGCTACGGTGCCGGTCCGGCAGAACGGCCCGTCACACCCCGCGCCCGGTACCCCGGACGCACGTGTTCTGCTTGCCCGGCCGGACGGGTGGACGGGTGGACGGCGGGACGGTGAGGGCGATGACGGTACGGGTGATGCAGTACGGATGATGCAGTACGGATGATGTCGGTCTCACCTCGCGGAGCGGGGTCCGGCTCTGTGCGAGGTCCGTATCGACGACGCGGGGCCGCCGGACGAGGCGTTCCGGCGGCTGGACGTCGCGCCGCTGACGCCGACCGGGCTGGGCGGCAGGGCCGGACGGTGGAACCCGCGCACCGGACGGTCGCCGGAGCCGTGACCAGGGGTGCGCCCCGGCGGCGGGTGCGCTCCGCTGGAGAGGGCGTGGCAGTGCGCCCGGAATCACACCCCGTGAGCCGCCTCTGCGGGAATCTTCGCTGGTCGTGACAGGCTGAAGCCCTTGTACAACATCAACACAGACGTCACGGGTGGCTCCGACAGCACATCGGCGGCCCGGTGACAGACGCGAAAAGGCAGGGCGGTCATGGGAGAGCTGATTCTCGTACGGCACGGTGAGACCAGCTGGAGCCGCACCGGGAAACACACCAGCTGGACGGATCTGCCGCTGACGGCGGCCGGCGAGGAGCAGGCCCGCAAGGTCGCACCGCTGCTGGCCCAGCGGCGCATCGCACTGACCCTCACCAGCACGCTGACCAGGGCCAGGCGGACGGCCGAGCTGGCGGGCCTCGAACCCGCACGCGCCGACGCCGACCTGCACGAGTGGGACTACGGGGCGTACGAGGGCATCACCAGCGCGGAGATCCACCAGGACCGGCCCGACTGGGACCTGTGGACCGACGGGGTGGCCGAGGGCCCGCCCGAGCACCCCGGCGAGTCCCCGCAGCAGGTTGGCGAGCGCGCCGACCGCGTCCTGCGGCGGGTCGACGTGGCGCTGCGCGACGCCGATCTGGACGGCGAGGGCGGAGACGTCGTCCTCGTCGGGCACGCCCACTTCCTGCGGGTGCTGACCGCGCGCCGGCTCGGACTGCCCGCGTCGGCCGGGGCGCTGTTCCGGCTGGACACCGCGTCCGTGAGCCGGATCGGCACCGAACACGGCCGACCCGCCCTCGCCGTGTGGAATCAGGTGCCGCTCAGCGGGTGACGGGTGACGGGTGACGGGTGACGGGTGACGGGTGGCTGGGGGTGGGGCCGGCCGGTGCCGCAGCGGTGACGGGCCTCAGCCGTTGACGTGCGCCGCCCCCGCGGTCGTCTCGACTTCCAGCAGTGAGGCGCTCTGGCGCTCCGCTTCGAAGGCCGTGTGCCCGCCCCGCAGGCCGAACAGGCGCTTGCCGAGCAGGATGTAGAGCACCGCCAGGATGTTGACCGTCAGGGTGGCGATCTTCAGCCAGCTGACCTTCTCGGTGAGCTCGTAGACCTCCAGCGGCAGGAACACCGCCGTGGCGACGACCGTCAGATACTCGGCCCAGCGCTTGGCGCGCCACAGTCCGACGCCCTCGACGATCTCGATCAGCGCGTAGACGACCAGCAGCGCGGCGACCAGCACCAGTGTGGAGTGCTTGTAACCGAAGGTCTTCTGGATGGTGCCGACCACCGGCGAGTGGTCCAGGTCGTAGTGGAAGTGACGGAACACCGGGCGCAGCACGTCCAGGTTCTCGTCGAAGAGCCGCCGCACTGCGTCCTTGCTGTTGCTGAACTTCCACACGGCCACGGCCACCAGCACGATGAACACCCCGCGCACCGCCCGCTCCACGGCGAGGAAGCGCAGGATGAACAGATCGCGCAGTACCTTGCCGCGCGGCACCAGCGGGGCGTCCCGCGCGGGGCCCGATCCGTGCGGATCCCCCAGGGCGAAGTCCCCGCAGCGCAGACAGCGCCATGCCTCGCCGAATCCGGTGTCGGCGCGCAGCCGCGCCGCGAGTTCCGGTTCCCGCGGGGCGTACGTCACATGTCCGCGCCGTGCGCAGGTGCGCCGGTTCCAGTCGATCTTCATGCTGTCTTCCCCGTGACGGTCGGCCGATGGTCGGCTTCTGATGTTGCCGGCGGCGGCCGCGTGGCGGCCGGACCGGCCCAGCGCGGACCGTAGCAGGACGCCGGCGGGCGCCGGATGACAGGGCCCCGACAGACAGGGCGGCGGTCATCGCGGACGAGGACCGCGGATGCGGATGGGATGAGGGGTACCGGTGCGGATGAGAGGCACCGCCGTGGGCACCGGCCGCCGGGGTCGGGGCAGGGGCGGTTCCCAAGATTACTGCCCACGCCCGCAGGGCATGGGAACTTCTGCCCACTCGTGAAGAGGTCCATCCGGACCGGCCCGCGGCCCCGGCCTGCCGGGATACTCTCGAGATCCGTTTGCAGGCAGGGGAGGAACGATGGGGTCCCGGAAGGAACGCCCGGCCGCCGTACCGCTGCTGGAGCGGGAGAACGAGATCGCCGCGGGGACGCACGCCGTCGAGGCGCTGTGCGCGGGGGAGTCCGCCGGGGGCCTCCTCATCTACAGCGGCGAGGCCGGCCTCGGGAAGACCGCGCTGCTCAAGGCGGTCAGTGCCCAGGCGGCCGGACGCTGCACGGTGTGGTCGGCCCGCGGCGGCGAGACGCTCACCTCCGTACCCTTCCACGTCGTACGCCAACTCCTGCAGCCTGCACTGACGATGCCCGGGATCCGGGACGCCCGCGATCTGCTCGGTGACCGGTACGAGATCGTCGGGCCCGCACTCGGTGTCGCGCCGCCCGGCGCGCAGCAGGCCGACCCGCAGGGTGTCCGTGACGGTCTGGAGGCCGTGGCGGTGCGGCTCGCCGGGCTGTTCCGCCCGCTGGTGTTCATCGTGGACGACGCCCAGTGGTGCGATCTGGAGACGCTCGCGTGGCTGGCCTCCTTCACCGGGCGCGAGGGCGGACCGCCGATGCTGGTGGTCCTCGCGTACCGCACGGGCGAGGCGGACGGCGACGCCGCGGAGTATCTGCGCGTGCTGGAGGCGGCGGCCGAGAAGTCCGTCCAACTGCGCGCGCTCACCCCCGATGCCATCGCCCAGCTCTCCCGCAGCGCGCTCGGGGAGCATGCCGACGACCCGTTCTGCCGCGAGGTCTGGGCGGTGACCGGTGGGAACGCGTACGAGACCGTCGAACTCCTCGCCCGGGTGCGGGACGACGCCATCGACCCGGTGGAGGACTCGGCGGGAGCCCTGCGCGCGATGGGTGCGTCGGCCCGCGGCTCGGGGCTGATCGCCCGCCTGGAGGAACTGGGCACCGGGGCCACCCGGTTCGCCTGGGCCGCCGGGATCCTCGGCACCGGCATCTCGCTGGGCCTGGCCGGGCGGCTCGCGGGCATGAGCGAGAGCGAGGCGGCCGAGTGCGCCGAGCGGCTGCGGGCCGCCCGCATCCTCACCGGCGGCGACCCGATGGAGTTCGTCCATCCGCTGATCGCGGGCGCCGTCTACCGCGCCGTACCGCCCGCCACCCGTACCGCGATGCACGGCCAGGCCGCCTGGGCCGTGACCAGGGCGGGCCGGGGCGCGGCAGCCGCCGCGCCGCATCTGCTCCAGGTCCACCCGGACGACGACCCCGAGCTGGTCGCACAGCTCAGGGAGGCCGCCGCCGAACACCTCGCGGTGGGTGCTCCGGACGCGGCCAGGCGCTGTCTTGAGCGGGCGCTTGAGGAGCCACCGCTGCCCGCGGTGCGGGCCAGCGTCCTGTACGAGCTGGGCTGCGCCACGCTGCTGACCTCACCGGCCACCACGGTCGGTCATCTGCGGGCCGCGCTCGCCCAGCCCGGGCTCGACGACGAGCTGCGGGTGGACGCGGTCTTCCGGCTGGCCCAGGCACTGACGCACAACAACCAGACCCGTGAGGCCGCCGAAGTGGTGGCGGCCGAGGCGGAGGTGACCGAGCCGGGCCCCGCCAGGCGGCGGCTGCAGACCGCGCACTTCCTCTGGGAGGGCGTCCAGGCGGTCGAGGACGACGGTCCCGCGCGCTCCCGCCGCCTCGCCGCGATGACCGACGGCCTGGGCGGCCAGGACAACTCCGAACGGATCCTGCTCATACTGCGCGCGTTCGACGGCACCGCCCGCGGCGAGAGCGCCGAGGAGATCGTCGAGATCTGCGACCGGGCCCTGGTCAACGGACGGCTGCCACCGGGCATCGGCTGGACCGGCACCTCCTGGGGGTTCGAGCCCGCCGCGCTGCTCGGCCTCTCGTACGCCTACGCCGACCGGCTCGACCGGGCCGAGAGTCTCTTCTCGGAGGCGCTCCGCTCGTTCGAGGTGTCCGGCTGGAGCGGCGGGCATCTCTCCTTCGCCAACGCGCTCGTCGGCTATCTCCAGCGCAGGCGCGGCCGGCTGGCCGAGGCCGAGACCTATCTGCGCGAGAGCCTGCGCCTGGCGGAGCGGGTCGGCAACGGCCTCCCGATGAACTGGGACGCCGCCTGCATGCTGATCGACACCCTGCTGGCCCGCGGCCATGTCGCGGCCGCCCGCGAGGCCGCGGAACGGTACGGCTTCGCGCCCCCTTACCCCTCATCGGTCGTCATCCCCGACGCGCCTTCGGTGCGCGGCAGGCTGCTGCTCGCGTGCGGCCGCACCAAGGAGGCCGTCGCCGAACTGGAGGCCGCCGGCGAGGCGTTGCGTGGGCGCGGAAGGCACAACAGTGTCATGGCGCCCTGGGCGGGCGATCTGGTGCGGGCGCTCGCCACCGAGGATCCGGCCCGCGCGGCTGAGCTGGTGACGTATGTCCGCCACCGGGCGGAGCGGTTCGGTACGGACACCGCCATCGGTGAGTCGCTGCGGATCGCTGCCGTCCTGGAGAGCGGCGGACGCGCCGTGGAGCTGCTCGGCGGCGCGGTCGCCTATCTCGAAGCGTCACCCTGCGCGTATGAACACGCCCAGGCGCGGGTGGAGTTCGGCATCGCGGCCCGCTCGGAGACCGACCTCGTGCGCGGGCTCGCCCTCGCCGAGTCCTGCGGCGCCGACGGTCTGGCCGACCGGGCCAGGGCCGCCCTGCACCTGCGCTGATACCAAGCTGCCCTCTTTCGGGGGCAGTTGGGACGCATGTTCGGTCACTCCGCGTGTGTGAACGGAAGCTGACCGTGTAAAACCGGCGAGTCTATTCCTCTGGAACCGTCACCGCACAAGGTTGGAAGAATATGCCGCCGCGGTGTTCTGATCGGGCTACGCTCGCTCATTGTGAGTTGAGATGACATGTATTCATGCACTTGTTCCCACATGTCTTGATAGTTCGATTCTCCCCACCGTCAACTGCCAGAGGGATCACATGGTTCGCGTTGAGGCGCCTCCAACCGATCGGACAGCGCCACTGGTCCGTGCGCTGCTGCTCTCCGTCGTCACGACGTCGGCAGCCACGGCCGTCGGCGCGCTCGCGGCCGACCGGGCCGCCCGGATACCCCTTGTCTGGGCCGGCGTACTGGCCACCGTCGTCATCGCCGTACTCGTCACCGCACTCGTCCGCCGCGCATCGGCGACCCGCGCGCTCCACCGGGCCTACGGCGAACGGCTGGCGTTCCTGGAGCAGCGGCTCGCCGCGCACGACGCGGAGACCGTACGGCTCGCCAAGGAGCTGATGCCCGCCGCGATCCACCGGCTCAAGCACGGTGAGTCGCCCCAGGAGGTCATGCGCATCCTCGTCGACAACAGCGAGATGTACCGCGACCTCCCCGCCGCGCAGCGCGAGATCCTCGCCTCCCTGCTGAAGATCGTCGACGACGAGGAGTCGCAGCGTGAGGGTGCGCAGTTCGCGTTCGTCGGCATCGCCCGCCGCGTCCAGGCCATCGTCCACCAGCAGGCCGCCGAGCTGCGGGAGATGGAGGAGGACCACGGCCGCCAGCCCGAGGTCTTCGACGACCTGCTCAGGCTCGACCACGGCAACGCGCTCATCGGGCGTCTCGCCGACAGCATCTCGGTACTGGGCGGCGCCCGGCCGGGGCGCCAGTGGCCCAAGCCCGTACCGCTGTTCAGCGTGTTGCGCGGGGCGATGTCCCGCATCCTGGAGTACCCGCGGGTCGATCTGCACTCCATCGCCAAGGTCGCCATCGTCGGCCCGGCCGTCGAGCCGCTGATCCACGCGGTCGCCGAACTCCTCGACAACGCGACCCGCTACTCGCCCCCGCAGACCCGCGTCCATGTCACCGCGGTCGAGGTGCAGACCGGGATCGCCGTCGAGATCGAGGACGGCGGGGTCAGCCTCAGCGAGGAGGCCCGCAAGCGTGCCGAGGGCATGCTGATCAAGGCGCAGGCCGGAGCCGACCTGAACAACCTGGGCGAGTCGCCCCGGCTCGGCATGGCCGTCGTCGGCCGGCTCAGCCAGATGTACAACCTCAAGGTCGCACTGCGGCAGTCGGCCTACGGCGGCGTCCGTGCGGTACTGATCGTGCCCCGCGAGATGATCACCACAGGCCCGGCACCCGGGATCGCACACGGAATCGGTGCGGCCGGACAGCCCCGCACCGGAGCGGACACGGACATCGGCGCGTTCGCCGACCGGGTCCCCTCCAGGGCGCCGCGCAAGGCCACCGCGCCGAAGCGCCCCGCCCCGGCGGCGCTGTCGATGGAGGACGACGTACCGGTGGTGACCGAGTGGACCCCGAACGGGCTGCCGCAGCGCCGTAGCCGGCTGCGTACGTCCTTCGGCTCCGAGCAGGCGCCGGTGCCCGCCCCGGCGCCCGAGCCCGACCCGTACACGCCCCGGGCGCCCGAGCAGGAGCAGCAAGCGGAGAAGGAGGAGCCCCAGCCGGGAATCTGGCTGGAGGCCTTCACCAAGGCGGCCAACGGAGTGCCGCAGGAACCGTCGCCTGTCGGAGAGACCGGCGATCAGTGGGACAAGGGGGACCTGGCGTGATTCAGCAACTGGGCAGCATGGACTGGATGCTCAAGGAGCTGGCCGACGGGGTCCCCGGGATTCAGCAGATCGTGGTGCTCTCGGCGGACGGCCTGCGGATCGCCCGCCACGGCGGTGACCCGGACGGCGCCGACCGGCTCGCCGCGGCCTGCGCCGGATTGCAGAGCCTGGCCGCCGCTGTCGCCACCGAGATCCCGGACAGCGACGGCAGAATGCGGCTCGTCGTCATCGAGATCACCGGCGGGTTCTTCTATCTGATGGCCGCGGGCACCGGCTCCTATCTCGCCGTCCTCACCGATGAACGGGTCGAGGCCGGCCTGGTCGGCGCGCAGATGCGCGACATGGTGGTACGGATCGGCGCCCATCTGGCCAGCCCGCCGCGCCACGACGGGAAGGCCGGATGAATTCGCCGCCCCGCAGAGAACGCCGGAAGGCAGAACCGGACACGGGGGACCCGGAACGGCTCTACGTCATCACCGGCGGGCCGGACGGCGGCGAACGGGCCGCGCTCGACCTGGTCACCATCGTGGTGTCCCGTGCCGAGCCGTCCCCGACCGTCCAGCCGGAACAGGCCGCGATCGTACGGCTGTGCACGTCGCCGTTGTCCGTGGCCGAGATCTCCGCCTATCTGCGCCTGCCGTTCAGCGTGGTGACCGCGCTGCTGACCGATCTCCTCGCGGCCGAACTGGTCGAGTCGCGCGCGCCCATCGTCCGGGCCGCGCTGCCGGACCGGGCCCTTCTCGAAGCGGTGATGCATGGACTCCAGAAGCTCTGACACGATCGCAGGCCCCAGGAGGGAAGACGTACTGCCCGACACGGCGACGGCCGCGGTCAAGATCGTGATCGTCGGCGGGTTCGGGGTCGGCAAGACGACGATGGTGCGATCGGTGAGCGAGATCCGCCCGCTGACCACCGAGGAGACGATGACCCAGGCCGGGGTCGGCGTCGACGACAACTCCGGTGTGGAGAGCAAGACCGCCACCACCGTAGCGATGGACTTCGGCCGGATCAGCATCAGCGAACAACTCGTGCTCTACCTCTTCGGCACACCCGGCCAGGAACGCTTCTGGTTCCTGTGGAACGGCCTCTTCGAGGGCGCGCTCGGCGCCGTCGTCCTGGTCGACACCCGCAGGCTGGAGGTCAGCTTCGACGTGATCGGCAGGCTTGAGGAGCGCGGTGTGCCGTTCATCGTCGCCATCAACACCTTCCCGGACGCCCCGCGCCACCGACTGGAGGCGCTGCGGGCCGCACTCGACCTGCCCGACGAGATCCCCATCGTGGACTGCGACGCACGTCAGCGCGGATCCAGCCGCGACACCCTGATGGCCCTCATGCGCTATCTGCACTCCCTCGCCATGCGACGCGCCCAGCAGCCGTCCGGCCGATGACCCCGGACGCCCCCACCGTCCCCCGTCCGTACGTATTGGAGTGACCGTGACAACCCCCTTCGACCAACAGCCCGGCACCGGCGCGGCAGTCCCGCCGCCGCAGTGTCCGGCCCACGGGCTCGGGCCCGGCGGGCTGCGCCGGCTGTACGGGACCGAGGCAGAGCAGGACCCGATGGGCCTGTACGAGAAGCTGCGTGCCGAGCACGGCCCGGTGGCGCCCGTACTCCTGCACGGCGACGTCCCCGCCTGGCTGGTGCTCGGCCACAGCGAGAACCTGTACATGACCCGTACGCCCTCGCTCTTCTCCCGTGACTCACGCCGCTGGCGCGCCATCCAGGACGGCACGGCGGCCCCCGACCACCCGCTCGCGCCGATCTTCACCTGGCAGCCGATCTGTGTCTTCGCGGACGGCGCCGAACACGAGCGGCTGCGCGGCGCGGTCACCGACGCGATGGCGCACATCGACACCCGCAGCACCCGCCGCTTCATCAACCGCTACAGCAACCGGCTGGTGAACGACTTCTGCCAGGACGGCAAGGCCGATCTCGTCAGCCGGTTCGCCGAACACCTGCCGATGATGGTGATGTGTCAGATCCTCGGTATGCCCGAGGAGTACAGCGAACGGCTGGTGGAGGCCGCCCGCGACATGATCAAGGGCACCGAGACCGCCATCGTGAGCAACGCCTATGTGATGGCGGCGCTCAACCGGCTGGTGGCCCAACGCCGTTCCGCCCCGCAGGAGGACTTCGCCAGCCGGCTCATCGCCCACCCGGCGGGGCTCACCGACGACGAGGTGAGCCAGCACATGCGGCTGGTGCTCATCGCCGCCTACGAGACCACCGCGAACCTGATCGCCAATGTGCTGCGCATGGTCCTCACCGACCCCCGGTTCAGGGCCCAGTTGAGCGGCGGCCATATGACGGTGCCCGAGGCGGTCGAGCAGACGCTCTGGGACGAGCCGCCCTTCACCACGATCTTCGGCCGCTGGGCGGTCGGTGACACGGAGCTGGGCGGCCAGCGGATCAGGGCGGGGGACGCCCTGGTCGTGGGGATCGCCGCCGCCAACATCGATCCGGTCGTACGCCCCGACCCGGCCGCCTCCATGCAGGGCAACCGGGCCCATCTCGCCTTCAGCGGCGGTGCGCACGAGTGCCCCGGGCAGGACATCGGGCGGGCCATCGCGGATGTCGGGGTCGACGCGCTGCTGATGCGGCTCCCCGATGTGGAACTGGCCCTGGACGAGCACGAGCTGAGCTGGACCGGCTCGCTGATGTCCCGTCACCTGGACCAGCTGCCCGTGACGTTCGCGCCGCGCCCGCCCCAGGACATCATGGTGGCGCCGTCGCCAGCGGCGATGCCGCCGCCCCGTACCGACTGGGAGGTCACCTCACAGCCGCCGACCACACCGCCGGTCGTGCCGCAGCAGGCGCCGCCGCCGGTCCAGGCGACGCCGGCCGGGGCAAATCCGGCTGGTACGACGCCGGTTCAGGAGCCGCCGCCCGGTGCGGCGGTACCGGCCCAGCGCGGACCGGCACCACAGCGGCTCTGGCGCGCGCTGACGAGCTGGTGGCGCGGCTACTGACCGTCGTCGAGCTGGTCCCACCACCAGGAGACGGACGCCAGCGGAAGCGGGTCCTGGTCCACCACGGCCGGGAGCCGCTTCCACCAGGAGTCCGGCCCGGTGGCGGGGGCGCCCGGCACGGTGTACCGGGGGCAGACCGAGGCCCAGTCCAGATGGCCGCGCACGAACTGGCCCAACCCGTCGACATAGCGGCTCAGTTGGGGACCGGCGTCCCGCAGTGCCCGCTCCCGCAGCCGCATGAAGAGCACCATCACCCGGTCGCGCATCACCACGGCCTCCTGCTGGGCGCGCAGGGCATCGATGCCGTACTCCTGGGCCAGTACGTCGATCAGGTTCAGATCGTCGTCGGCCCGCAGGAGTTCCTTGTTACGGGAGTAGAGGTCGTTGTCCCAGCTGACCAGGGTCCAGGTGATCTCGGTCAGCGCACGTATCCGGGGGTCCTCCAGCTCCTCGTCGGTGAGGGTCAGCCCTCCGGCGATCTCGATCATCGCGGTGGAGGGTGCCATCCCTATGGCCCGCATCCAGAGGGTGACGTAGTCGTCCAGGGGCGGCAGGCCGGGGCTGCTGCGCCAGGACGCCTCCCAGACGAGCCCGGAGGTGTAGACGCGCATGGCGTCGGTCCAGCGGCGCAGCTGGACGGGGGTCGCGTGCCGGGCGAGGTCGAGCCTGATGGACCGCAGTGCGGCCGTGCGCGCCGACTCGCCGGGTGACGGCGTCGCGTACGGGGCCTCGACGGCGCGCATGATGCGGCCGGTCTCCTGGGCGAGCAGGCCGGCGGTGGCGTAGGACTCGTCGCACAGTCCGTCGTCGAGCGAGAACAGCACGGCGTGCAGCCGGGCCATCAGGGTGAGTGGCTCGATCCGTCCGTACGGCATGGTCGACGCGGTGAGACCGCCGAAGTCGCAGAGGGTCAGCCGGCGGCGCTGCTGCTCGTCGGTGTCCAGGTTCTGCTGCAGCATCCACCGTACGGTCGCCTCATTGAGCGACGCCTTCGCGGGGTGGGTGTCGGGCGGCACCGGGCAGTAGAAAGGCGCTGCTGGGAGCTGTTGAACCAGCCGTTGGTGCGGGGCGATGGTCATGATCAGCCTCCAAGTGCGGAATGCCTGACTGTGCGCTGGAGCGTAAGCGCCCACGCCCGATCGTTGTTTACCATACAACTAGCAGGCCAGTGACCTCAATTGATCAATAATTGTCTTGATTCGAATCTAGCGCAGGTGTGTTCCGCGGTCGACACTCCGCGGCCCGCTGTGTGTGCGGGCCCGGTCAGAAAGTGACCACTCGCTCGGCCGAGAACGTGCCCCAGTCGCCGTCGGGGAGCTTGGCACGGATCCGCACCCGGTAGACCGTGCCCGGCTTCTCGGGTGCCGCGAAGGTGTACGTGGCCGTGTGCCGCGGCGCGTCCGCGCCCCAGGCGATCGTGGTGGTGAGCCGGGATCCGAGATACATCTGGTACTCCGTGACCTCGCCGCCCGTGTCCGGCACGGTCCAGGAGAGCCGGACGCTGCGAACGCCTTTCCGTACCCGGGGTGTTGCGTGGAAGCCGGTCGGTGCGGTGGCGGGGGGCCGGCCGGGTGCCGAAGCCGTCGTCAGATCGGCGCCGCCGCTGGGCGCGGACGAGTTGTCGGCGCCGTCCCGTGCTCGCACGGTGAAGGTGTAGACCGTGGCCGGCCGTAGTCCGGTGATCCGTGCCGTGGTGAGGCCGCCGGACACGGTGTGGATCTTCGACTGGCCCTGGTAGATGTCGTACGACGTCACACGGACGTTGTCGCGGGAGCGGGACCAGGAGAGCGTGGCGGCATGGGCGCCTTCCGCGACGGCCCGCAGATGTCCCGGCCGGGACGGCGCGCGGTGGTCGTCGGGGACCCGGGCGGGAAGCGTCACGCGGACCGCCCGGCTGAGGGGCGAGAGGCGGCCCGCCGAGTTCCTGGCCCGGACCCTGAACTCATAGGCGGTGGAGGGCTTCAGGCCGCTGATGTCCACCATGGTCGTGGTGGCCGGGACGCTCTTGGCCATGCTGTCGGCGCTGAAGATCTCATAGGCCGTGATCTTCTCGGCGGCCGGGTCCGGCTGCCACATCACATGGGCGGAATCGGCACTGCTCGCCTGCACCGACACACCGCCCGGCGCTGACGGACTTGGGGTGTGCGCCGCCGTGCCACCGCTCCCGCCGCACCCGCCGAGCAGGAGGCAGCCGGTGATGACGGCGGCGGCGAACGGGGCGGGGCCTGAGTGACGGTGCACGGTGTCCGGTCTCCGTCCGACGGGAATGGTCTAGACATATATGGCACACCGCGCGACGCGCGACAAGGGGTCGGTGGGGCGGGGGACGCGTACGGGGACCGGGTCCGGGGCACCGATGACCTTCCCGGGACGGGCCCGGGAAGAGCGGAGAGGATGCTCCCGTATGACCCGTACCGCACCCAGGACCGTCCAACTGCGCGCAGCCGGCGTCGGACTCGTTGTCGAGCTGTCCGCTCCGCTGCCCCGCATCCTGCACTGGGGTGAGGATCTGGGCGGGCTCACCGACGAGGAGTGTGCCGCCCTCGCGCTCACCGCCGACGGCGCGGTACTCCACAACTCGCTCGACGGACCAAGGCAGTTCACCGTCTGGCCCACCGAGGCCGACGGCTGGTCCGGCACCCCCGCCCACCAGGGCCATCTGGCCGGGACCGCCACCACACCCAAGCCCCGCCTCGTCGCCGCCGACGAGAGCGACGGCGAACTGGTCGTCCGGCTCGCCGACGACGGCGCCGGCCTCGATCTCACCCTGGTCTACCGGCTCGATCCCTCCGGGGTCCTGGCGGTACGGACCACGGTCGCCCGGCGCCCGGACACGGACCCCGCGCCGTACGACCTCGGTGCCGTCACCACGCTGCTGCCGCTGCCGCGCAGGGCCGCCGAGATCCTCGACTTCACCGGCCGGTGGTGCCGCGAGAGGTCCCCGCAGCGCAGGCCGCTCGGGCACGGCAGCCATGTCAGGGAACAGCGCCGGGGAAGGACCGGCCACGACGCCCCGCATCTCCTGACGGTCGGGGTGCCCGGCTTCGGGTTCCGCACCGGCGAGGTATGGGGCGTCCACATCGGCTGGAGCGGGAACCAGCGCTGGCTGGCCGAGCGGCTGCCCGAGGGCGCCGGGGCCCACGCCTCCGTGCTCGGCGGCGGCGAACTGCTCGCGCCCGGTGAGATACGGCTGGCGCCGGGGGAGACGTACACCTCGCCGGTCTGCTGGTTCGGCTGGTCCGGGTCCGGGCTCGACGGGCTCGCCGACCGCTTCCATACGCTGCTCAGGGCCCGGCCCTCGCATCCGGGGACTCCGCGGCCGCTGACCCTGAACAGCTGGGAGGCGGTGTACTTCGACCACCGGCCCGAGCGCCTCATCGCCCTGGCCGACACGGCGGCCGACATCGGAGTGGAGCGGTTCGTGCTGGACGACGGCTGGTTCCTCGGCCGGCGGGACGACACCGCGGGGCTCGGGGACTGGACCGTCGACCCTTCGGTGTGGCCCGACGGGCTGACTCCGCTGGCCGACCGGGTGCATGCGCGCGGTATGCAGTTCGGCCTCTGGGTGGAGCCCGAGATGGTCAGCCTGGACTCGGAGCTGGCCCGCGCCCACCCCGGCTGGATCCTCGGGCCGGGCGCCGGACTCGGCCCGTCCTCCCGCCACCAGTACGCGCTCAATGTCGGGCACCCCGGGGCCTGGGCCTATCTGCTGGAGTCGCTCGACACCCTCATCACGCGCTACCGCGTCGACTACCTGAAGTGGGACCACAACCGCGATCTGCACGAGGCGGTCCACCGGGCGGCGGACGGCCGCGACCGGCCGGGTGTGCATGCCCAGACCGAGGCGCTGTACCGGCTGCTCGACGCGCTCAGGGAACGCCACCCCGGCCTGGAGATCGAGAGCTGCTCCAGCGGCGGGGCCCGTGCCGACCTGGGGGTCCTGGCTCATACGGACCGGGTGTGGGCGTCGGACTGCAACGACCCCGTCGAGCGCCAGGCCATCCAGCGCTGGACCGGCCAGCTGCTGCCGCCCGAGCTGATCGGCTCCCATGTGGGCGAGGCCCGCAGCCACACCACCGGGCGCCTCACGGACTCCTCCTTCCGGCTGCTCACCGCGCTGTTCGCACACGCCGGGATCGAGCGCGACCTCGGCGCCTGCTCACCGGATGAGCTGGCGGAGCTGAGGGCCTGGGGCGCTCTCTACAAGGAGCTGCGGCCGCTGCTGCACGGCGGGCGGGTGGTCCGCGCCGATCTCGGCGGCGGCGCCGCGCTGCTGCACGGGGTGGTGGCCCCGGACGGAAACGCGGCCGTCTACTGCTGGGCGCAGTCGGCCACATCGCCTGAGGCTCAGCCGGGCCGGGTCGCGCTGCCCGGCCTGGACCGTACGGGCAGCTATCGGGTCCGCGTCAGGAAGGAGGCCGGGCTGCCCTCGTTCCGTGAGGTGGCGGCGCCCGCGTGGGTCGCGGCGGCCCTGGACGGCTGGGTGACGCTGCCGGGCCCGGTACTCAGTGCGGCAGGGGTGCCGATGCCGGTGCTCGATCCGGGGCAGGCGCTGCTGATCGAGGTACGGCGGACGGCGCCGTAGCGGTCTGCGGCAGGCGGGTGACGGTGATCGGCAGTTCGGGCAGGGCGGGCGACGGCAGCAGGCGCAGCGGCTCGGCCGGAGCGGCTGACGGGGGTGCAGCCGAAGGGGGTACGGCCGACGGGGATGCGGCTGACCGGGACGGCGCCGACGAGGATGCGGCCGACCGGGATGCGCCCGGCGTGGAGGACGGCTCGGACGGAGCGGCCGGCGCGAGTGCGGCCGGTTCCGGTGACGGCGGTGCGGCCGGTGGGCGGTCCGCGGACTGCACCGCCGCGGCCTCCCGGGTCAGGAGGACCACGCCCCGGGCGGCGGCCGCCGCCCCCACCGCGGCCAGCAGGATCCCGACCGCGCCGCCCTGGAGGCGCTCACCCAGCAGGGCCAGGCCGATCACCGATGCGGCGACCGGGTTGGCGAGCGTGACCATGGCGAGCGGGGCACCGAGTCCGCCCCGGTACGCGGTCTGCGAGAGCAGCAGCCCGCCCACGGCGAAGGCCGCGACGAGCAGCGCCACGACGGCCGTACGCCAGCCGACCGCCGGACCGTGCGCGTGCTCGGTGACCGAGACCGTCACGGTCTGGGTGAGCGCCGAGGCGACGCCCGATACGATCCCGGACGCGGTGGCGAACCGCAGGCCGGAGCGGGCCCCGGGCCTGCCGGCGCGCCGCACGAGAGCTGCGACCAGGACGAGCGCCACTGCCGCGATCCCCAGCACCTCGGGGAGCGAGAGCGTCTCGTGCGGAGGTGTGCCCCCGGCAGCAAGGAGCAGTGCGGCCAGACCGAGCAGGGTGAGTACGGTGCCACGCCACTCGGTCCTGGCGACCCGGCGCCCGGCGAGGTGGGCGCCCAGCGGAACGGCCGCGACGAGGGTCAGCGCGCCGAGCGGCTGTACGAGGGTGAGCGACCCGTACTTCAGCGCCGCCACATGCAGCAAGGCCCCCGCCGCGTTGAGGCCGACCGCCCACCACCAGGCACCGTGGCCGAGCAGCCGCAGCAGACCGGAGCCCGGCCGGGTGCGGGACGCGAGGCGTTCCTGCGCGACCGCCGCCGTGGCATAGCCGACGGCGGACAGCAGGGAGAGGGCGACAGCGGCCAGGGTGGCGTTCACGGGCACGCTCCAGGGGTGGCGAGCGCACGGGCGGGCCCTGAGGAGGAGCTGCGGACGCGGTCCACGTCGTGGAACGCCGTGAGGGCACTCATCACCCCGACCCCTTCCCAGTGGGCAACGGAACTGTGCAACGGAACTGTGCAGCAGGACTGCGTAACTGGACTGCGTCACCGGACCGCGTACCGGAACCGCGTAGCGGCAACCGATGCGGGATCCGGTGGACCCGGATCACACTCATCGAAACGACAGTGTACCGAAACGACAGTGTACCGATACGGAGACGTATCGGTACACCAGCGTATCGGTACACTGGCGTATCGGTACGCTGAAGGACCGATGCTGCTCGTCACACCGAGAGGGAGAGCTCATGCCGCCCCAGGACTCCGCGACACCGTCCTCGCGCTCCAAGATCACACCGGAGCGTGAGCAGGAGTTCTTCGAGGCGGTGCTGGAACTGCTCCGCGAGGGTGGCTACGACGCGCTGACGATGGAGGGCGTCGCATCCCGGTCGCGCTGCGGGAAGTCCACGCTCTACCGGCAGTGGGGGAGCAAGCCGCAGCTGGTGGCCTGCGCGCTCCGCGGCACCCGTGGCGGAAACCTCACCAGCATCGACACCGGCACGCTCGCCGGGGACCTGCGGGAGGCCGCGCGGTTGCTGGGGGCGCATTCGGGTCGTGACACCCCGCTGATGCACGCGCTCAGCCACGCGGCCCTGCAGAACCCGGAGCTCCTGGAGGCGCTGCGCGAAGGGCTCGTCGAGCCGGCCGCTGCGGCGATCGACGCGATGGTCGCCCGCGCGGTGACCAGGGGCGAGGTCGCGGCGGACAACCCCGCCCTTGAGTTCGTCGCACCCCAGCTCATGGGGGCGATGCGGATCCGGCCGATGCTGACGGGCCACTACGGTGATGCCGAGTACCTCGTCCGCTTCATCGAGGGTGCGGTGCTCCCGGCGCTGGGGCCGGCGGGCTCCGCGGACCGGGAGATCCCGAAGGTGCCCGACCCCGCGAGCCCGGTCTGATGCACACAAGGAGGCCCGGGGGCTGAGGACTCCGGGTCCCGAAGACTGGCGGCCGTCGCCGAGCGGATGACGGCGGACCGCCTGCGCCGCACCGTGGGGACGGGGGCGGCGCGCTCCTCCGCCCGGAGCCAGGACCGCACAGCGGCCGGCTCCGGGCGGCGAGGGAGGCCGCCCTCCCGCCTGACCGGTCCGGGCTCTACAACTGCTGCCGGAAAGCGGCGAGTTCCGGTGCGGTCTTCGTCGCGATGAACTCGGTGATCCGGTAGGTGCAGACACCCCCGGTCACGAACGGGTCCTCCGCGGTGAGCTTCTCCACCGACGCACGGTCCGCTCCCACGGCGAGGATGATCCCGCCGTCCCGCGGGTTCTTCCGCCCCGACGCGATGAAGACGCCCGAGGCGTACGCGGCGTCCAGCCAGGCGACATGCTGGTCGAGGAGTGCGTCCACGCGCTCGATGGGGCCGGTGTAGGTCAATTCCAGTACGAACATGATCAGCAGGCTACGCCGCTCCCCCGAAGGGTCGGCGGTACGGTCGCCGCCCCCGCTCCGGCCCAGGTCGAGCTGGTACTCGGCCGTCCGGTGCGTCGGCAGATAGCCCAGGGCGTCGTTGACGGCCCGCATGGCCGGATTGTCGTCGGCGGTGTCGGTGAGCAGCGCGCCGAGCCCCGGGTGGCGTTCGCGGGTGCGGCGGATCGCCTCGGCCTTCATCCAGTACGCCAGTCCGCGCCCCCGGTGCTCGGGCAGGACGCCGGTGCCGTAGTGCTGGGCGTCGCCCGTCCCGCTGCCCGGGACGACCAGTTCGCTGAATCCGGCGATCGTGCCGTCCGACTCGTCCAGCACCGCCACCGTGTACAGCAGATCGCCCCGCTCGCGTACGACAGCGGCGGCCTCCCGGACGCGGTCCGCGTCCCAGACCACGGTGCCGTAGTCCGTCTCGCCCATCGGCATGTCGTCCATCGCGCGGTGCGCCGCCGCGAACGTGTCGGCCAGCTCGCCCGGGACCGTCCCGGCCCAGGACAGCAAATGGTAGCCGGGCCGGTCCTGCGCCACGATGCCCGCCAGGGCGGGGAGGTTCGCGCCGGCGAGCGGGAGCCGTGCGTAGGTGAGGCCAAGGACCCGGCGGAAGCCCCGGCCCGCGAGGAAGACCGCGCCGTCGGAACCGGCTGCCGCCTGGGCGATGACGGTGCTGCGGCCGTCATCGCGTACGGCGTCCACCGCCGTTTCGAGCAGCCGCGACCCGGTGCCCCTGCGCCGCTCGGCCGGGTGCACCTGGAGTTCCAGCTCGGCGAGATGGTCCTGGCCGGGCCTGGTGAACAGCCGCAGGAACAACGAGCCGACGGGGTTGCCGTCCGCGTCGGACGCCAGCCAGACCAGGCGGCGGTTCGACGGGCCACTCGCCGGATCGGACAGCGGAGTGATACGGACGGACACGGCAACTCCAGGGCGGGGCGGGCGGTTCGACGGGCCCGGTGAACCTAGTCACCGCCCTGCTCCTCGGCAAGCGGTTATCCACCCGGTACGGGAGCGTGCCGGTACGGGGATGTGGGGACGGCCGCGGTACGACTCCCCGGGGGGGATGCGTGAACAGGGCGCCGTGTCGAAGGCCCCGGGGACTCGCCGCGCCCAGGGGACTCACGGAGGAGTCGCCGACGAGCCGGGTACACGGAGCCCCGGCGCCGCCGGGTGCCGGCTGCGGGCAGAATGCAGGGTATGTCCCGACGTACCCCCCGCTCGCAGAGGCCGCAGCCGCCCCAGCGCATCCAGCGGTCGCCGCGGAGCCGGCCGGCCGCGGATGCACCCTGCCCCTGCGGTCTGCCCGCCCCGTACGGCGAGTGCTGCGGCCGCTTCCACAGCGGGCAGTCCGCCGCCCCCACGGCCGAGGCGCTGATGCGGTCCCGGTTCAGCGCGTTCGCCGTCGAGGACGCCGCGTATCTGCTGCGCAGCTGGCACCCGGGGACGAGGCCGCCCCGCGTCGACTTCGACGCGGGGCAGCGGTGGCAGCGCCTGGAGATCCTGGCGGCCACCGGGGGCACCGCCTTCCACACCACCGGCACGGTCACCTTCCGCGCCCACTGCACCGTCCGGGGAGAGCCCGGCGAACTGCGCGAGCACAGCAGGTTCGAGCGGTACGAGGGTGCCTGGGTGTACGTGGACGGGGACACGGAGGAGTGATCCGGCGGTCCGGCGGGGTGCGCGGGACGTCCGCCGCGGGGGTCAGCAGCCGAAGTCGACCTGCTTGAACGTGACGTAGTGGTCGGCCGTGTAGTAGTCCTCGGCGCTCTTCTCGCCGGTGATGATGCGGCGGGCCCCACGGGTCGAGCTGCCCGGTGTCTTCACCGTGTACTCGTGGTAGTAGCCGGTGGACTGCGACGGCAGGACGCCTTCCCGGTTCTGGAAGACGACCCCGTCCTGGGAGTACGGGAACGGGCCGTTGGTCTTGATGAGGTCCAGTGTGTCGTGCGCCTGGGAGGGGAGGGCGCCGTAACAGATGGTTCCGCTCACGGACGCGTGGGCTTCGGTCGCGAGGAACACGGTAGGCGTGACGACGATCGCGGTGGCGACGCCGACGGCAGCAGCACGAGTGCGCAACGCGCGTAGAGTGATTCGCATGGGTCCAGGATGAGGGCGCCTTGAGCTCAGCGGAAGAGGCATGATGAACCGTCACTTCCGCTTTACCCGGAGGCAATTGACCTCCACTGAACTTTCACCCGATACGCGCGCACCGGCCGGGCGCCGTGTGATTCCCGGCGCAGTCCGTGTGTCCTGCGAAGCGGCGCGGAGGGTGGGACAGGGGCAGCGGCGAGCGGACGGGCCGCGAACCGCCGGGCGCCGTGTGAAGCTCCGCTGTGGGCCCGCTTAAGAAATCCTCGATGGACTTGGCAGGCCGCGGCTCGGCAGATTGGTGCCCAGACCACCGCACATCACCGTCACGCCTGGAGCCGCCGCGATGAAGGCCCTTGTCAAGCAGCATGCCGAGCCCGGCCTCTGGCTCCTGGACGTACCCGAGCCCGAGCCCGGCCCCGGCGATGTGCTGATCAAGGTGGCGCGTACCGGTATCTGCGGTACGGACCTCCACATCCGCTCCTGGGACGGCTGGGCGCAGCAGGCCGTCACGACACCGCTGGTCCTGGGCCACGAGTTCGTCGGTGAGGTCGCCGAAGTCGGCGCCGATGTCTCCGACATCGCCGTCGGCGACCTGGTCAGTGGCGAGGGCCACCTCGTCTGCGGCAAGTGCCGCAACTGTCTCGCGGGCCGCCGGCACCTGTGCCGCTCCACGGTGGGCCTCGGCGTGGGGCGCGACGGCGCGTTCGCCGAGTACGTGGTGCTCCCCGCGTCCAACGTCTGGGTGCACCGCACCAAGGTCGACCTCGATGTCGCCGCGATCTTCGACCCGTTCGGCAACGCGGTCCACACCGCGCTCTCCTTCCCGCTGGTGGGTGAGGACGTGCTGATCACCGGCGCGGGCCCGATCGGCATCATGGCGGCGGCCGTGGCGAAGCACGCCGGTGCGCGCAACGTCGTGATCACCGATGTCAGCCCCTACCGCCTGGACCTGGCCCGCAAGGCCGGGGCGACCCTCGCGCTCAATGTCGCCGAGAGCGGCATCGCCGACGCGCAGCACAGCCTGGGCCTGCGGGAGGGCTTCGACATCGGCCTGGAGATGTCCGGGCGGCCCGAGGCCATGCGCGACATGGTGGACAACATGACGCACGGCGGCCGTATCGCGATGCTGGGGCTGCCCGCCGAGGAGTTCGCGGTCGACTGGGCGAAGATCGTCACCTCGATGATCACGGTCAAGGGCATCTACGGCCGGGAGATGTTCGAGACCTGGTACGCCATGACGGTGCTGCTCGAAGGCGGGCTCGACCTCTCCCCGGTGATCACCGGCAAGTACGCCTACCAGGACTTCGACGCGGCATTCGACGAAGCGGCCGGCGGCAACTGCGGCAAGATCATTCTCGACTGGACGGCCTGACCAGAACCTCCTGACCCGAACACCACGAGG
This sequence comes from Streptomyces sp. NPDC059398, assembly GCF_042751845.1. Taxonomy (NCBI): domain Bacteria; kingdom Bacillati; phylum Actinomycetota; class Actinomycetes; order Kitasatosporales; family Streptomycetaceae; genus Streptomyces; species Streptomyces sp. NPDC059398. The sequence continues at coordinate 95,266 of NZ_JBHYWP010000009.1, forward strand.
AGCACCCTGATGTACGAGTCCGTCCGCGACGGTCTGCGCGCCACCCTCGACGAGATCACCGAAGCCGGTCTCTTCAAGCCCGAGCGCGTCATCACCACCCCGCAGAGCGCGGCCGTCGGCGTCGCGTCCGGCGAGGTGCTGAACTTCTGCGCCAACAACTACCTGGGCCTCGCCGACCACCCCGATGTGGTCGCCGCCGCCAAGGACGCACTGGACCGCTGGGGTTACGGCATGGCGTCCGTACGCTTCATCTGCGGCACCCAGGACGTTCACAAGCAGCTGGAACAGCGCCTCTCGGCCTTCCTCGGCCAGGAGGACACGATCCTCTACTCGTCCTGCTTCGACGCCAACGGCGGAGTCTTCGAGACGCTGCTCGGTCCCGAGGACGCGGTGATCTCCGACGCCCTCAACCACGCTTCCATCATCGACGGCATCCGCCTCTCCAAGGCCCGCCGCTTCCGCTACGCCAACCGCGACCTCGCCGACCTGGAGCAGCAGCTCAAGGCGGCGGCCGATGCCGGGGCACGCCGCCGGCTCATCGTGACCGACGGCGTGTTCTCGATGGACGGGTACGTCGCCCCGCTCGCCGAGATCTGCGATCTGGCCGACCGCTACGAGGCGATGGTCATGGTCGACGACTCGCACGCCGTCGGCTTCGTCGGCGCGGGCGGCCGCGGCACCCCCGAGCTGCACGGGGTGATGGACCGGATCGACATCATCACCGGCACCCTCGGCAAGGCGCTCGGCGGGGCCTCCGGCGGTTATGTCGCCGCCCGCGCCGAGATCGTCGCCCTGCTGCGCCAGCGCTCCCGCCCGTACCTCTTCTCGAACTCGCTGGCCCCGGTGATCGCCGCCGCCTCGCTGAAGGTCCTCGACCTGATCGAGTCCGCCGGTGAGCTGCGGGAGCGCCTGGACGCCAACACCCGGCTGTTCCGTACGAGGATGACCGAGGCGGGCTTCGAGATCCTGCCCGGCGACCACGCCATCGCCCCCGTGATGATCGGTGACGCGGCGGAGGCTGGCCGGATGGCCGAGCTGCTCCTGGAGCGCGGCGTCTATGTGATCGGCTTCTCCTACCCGGTGGTCCCGATGGGCAAGGCCCGCATCCGGGTGCAGCTCTCGGCCGCGCACTCCACCGCCGACGTCGAGCGGGCCGTGGCGGCGTTCATCGACGCACGGGCGACAATGGCAGGGTGATCGACCCCCGCCGCCTGCGCATTCTGCGGGCCGTGGCGGACCACCGTACGGTGACCGCCGCGGCCGCAGCGCTCTATCTGACCCCGTCCGCCGTCTCCCAGCAGCTCGCCGCGCTGGAGCAGGAGACCGGGCACGCGCTGCTCACCCGCAGCGGCCGCGGGGTACGTCTGACCGCCGCCGGTGAGATCCTGCTCACCCACGCCCACGCGGTCCTCGCCCAGCTGGAACGCGCCGAGGCCGAACTGGCGGCCTACGCGGGCGGCGCGTCCGGCGAGGTCACGGTCGCCGCCTTCGCGACCGGGATCGCCGAAGTGCTCGCCCCGGCCGTCCGGGACCTGGCCGGGCACAGCCCCGGCATCCGGGTCCGGGTCCGCGACTCCGAGGGCGACGAGAGCCTCACCCTGGTCCTGGACGGGGAGGCCGATCTCGCACTGGCCGTCGAGTACCGCGGTGCGCCCCGCGAGGACGACCGCAGGCTGGCCAGGGTTCCCCTGTACGCCGAGCCGTTCGACGCCGTACTGCCCGCGGGCGACCCGCTCGGCCAGGGGCCCCATGTGACCCTGGCCGAGCTGGCCGACAGCGAGTGGATCGGCCCCTATCCGGGCAACCCCTGCCATGACGTGGTGCTTCTGGCCTGCGAACGCGCCGGGTTCCAGCCCCGCCTCATGCACTCGTCGGACGACTTCAGAGCCGTAGTCGCGCTGGCCGGTGCGGGCGCCGGAGTGGCCCTGGTGCCCCGCTCCGCGCTGCGCGGGATGGAGCTGAAGGACACCGTGGTCCGCCCCGTGGAGGGCCCCGCCGCGACCCGCCGGGTGTTCGCCGCCGTACGCAGCGGCGCCGAGCACCACCCGCTGTTCCGGCCGCTGCTCGACGCGCTCGTCGCCGCTGCGGCCGGGCTGACCACGGGCTGACCGCGCACGGGCTGACCGCGGCCGTCGCAACCGGCCGCGGGCTCAGCCACGCGCTCAGTCCGCCGAATCAGTGGTTCCAGCCGGGCCAGTCGGGTCCGCCGGGCCAGCCGGGTCCGTCGAGTCCGCCGGGTCCGTCGGCTCCGTGGTGAAGACGAACCCGAACGTAGCGGGCCGCGCGCGGAGCTGGTGCTCCGGCAGCACCCCCGGCCCGCAGGACTGCGAACCGATGCCGTGCTGGGCGTGGTCGAGGTTCACCCAGACCTCCCGGCCGGGCGGGGGCAGCTCCGTGCGGTGTTCCGCCGCGTCCAGCTGCTCGCTGGTCCAGCGGCGCGCCGTGAACCAGAACTCCGGGTCGCCCGCCACCCGCAGACCGCCGAGCGCCGCCCACCGGACGCCGGGCCTGGCGCCGTTCTCCTGCGGGCGGACGTACGGCGTCCACAGGTCGTCCACCGAGGACTCCCAGCGGCCGAGCCGCGAGGCCGCGCGGGTGTCGGGATACGCCTCGCCGGGACCGCCGCCGAACCAGGTGACCGGTCCGGCCCCGTCCGGGAGCGCGAAGCGGAGGCCGAGCCGGGGGAGCGGCACCGTCCACTCGCCCTCGGGCGTGACGGACACCGTGAGCCGCAGCCGGGTCCCGTCACTGGTCCAGCGGTACACGGTCACCAGGCCGGTGCCCCGCGCCGCGGGCGCCACCCTGGTCCGTACCGTCAGCGCGGCGCCGGACAGCTCCACGGCGTCCAGCCGGTGCTGCATCCGGTGCAGCCCCAGCTCGCGCCAGAGCTGCCCGTAGCGGGCGCCGGTCACCGGGTCGGTGCCGTTGTCGTTGTCCGTCGGGGCACGCCAGACGTCCAGCCGCAGGTCCCGCAGAGCGGTGTGCCCGATCCGCCGCAGCTCCCCGGTGCGGGCGTCGAAGGAGGCGGGGCCGAGGGTGACCAGTTCCCCGGCGCGGCGCGGAGCGCTGGTCTCCGGTACGGCCGGAGCCGGCCGGCCAGGTGCGGCGGGCAGCTGCGCCCAGGCCACCTCGTGGCCGGTGCCGTCGGCGAGCAGGGCCCGCACCGTCCAGTGGCTCTCGGCGTCCCGCCCGGAGTCCGGCGGGGCCGGGAGCGGCACATCGGCCCGCTCCCCGGGCGCCAGCGGCGGTACGTCGAGCACGCCCCCGCTCAGGGCCTCGCCCGCCGCCTCGTACGACCAGGCGAAGACGAGATGCGACAGATCGGTGAAGTCGTAGCGGTTGGCGATCCGTACCGTCCCGGCGGCTCCGCCCCCGTCGATGGTCACCGGCTCGATGACCTTCTTGTACTCGATGAGGCCGGGGGAGGGGGTGCGGTCCGGGAAGAGCAGCCCGTCGCAGACGAAGTTGGCATCGTGCAGCTCCTCGCCGTAGTCACCGCCGTAGGCGTAGCCGAGCACCGGGTGGGTCAGACCGTGGTCGATCCACTCCCAGACGAAACCGCCCTGGTTGCGGCCGTACGCGTCGAAGAGCTGCTGGTACTCGGTGAGGCCGCCGGGACCGTTGCCCATGGCATGCCCGTACTCGCAGAGAACGAAGGGGAGTTGGCGCCGCTCCTGCGGCCCGCCGTCCTCGCCGCGGCCGATGGCCGCCACCTCGGCGTGCGAGGCGTACATCCGCGAGTACATGTCGGTGTCCGCGCACGACGGATCGCCCTCGTAGTGGATGAGCCGGTCCGGGTCGCGGTCCCGGATCCAGCGGGCCATGGCGGTGAGACCGCGTCCGGTCCCGCACTCGTTGCCGAGCGACCAGACGACGACCGAGGGGTGGTTCTTGTCGCGCTCCACCATGCGGGCCGCCCGGTCGAGCAGCGCAGGGGTCCAGCGCTCGTCGTCGACCGGATTGTCCCGCCACTCCTGCTCGGTGAAGCCATGGGTCTCCAGATCGCACTCGTCGACGACCCAGAGGCCCAGCTCGTCGCAGAGGCCGAGGAAGTCCGGGTGGGGCGGGTAGTGGCTGGTGCGTACGGCGTTGATGTTGTGCTGTTTCATCAGCGTCACATCGGCCCGCATGGTCTCCAGGTCCAGGGTCCGGCCGGTGTCCGGGTGGAACTCGTGGCGGTTCACCCCGCGGAAGAGGATCCGCCGCCCGTTGACCTCGATGACGCCGTCCTGGACCCGGACCGTACGGAAGCCGATCCGCAGCGCCACCCGCTCACCCGCCGTGGCCAGTTCACCTTCGTACAGCCTCGGGGTTTCGGCGGTCCACGGCTCGACCGGTACCGACACCTCGTCACCCGCCGCGAGGCCGACCCCCAGCTCCGGTACGGTCACCCGGCCCGGCACCGCGCTGTCCACCCGCAGGGTGCCCCGGCCGGTGAGATGGTCGTAACCGGCGTGCACGAAGAAGTCACCGGCGGCGCCCTCCGGACGGTGCAGCAGGGTGACGTCGCGGAAGATGCCCGGCAGCCACCACTGGTCCTGGTCCTCCAGATACGACCCGGACGACCACTGGTGGACGCGGACCGCGAGGACATTGCCCCCGGGCCGCAGCAGCGCGCCGACGGCGAACTCGTGGGGCAGCCTGCTGCCCTTGAACTCGCCCAGCTCCTCGCCGTTCAGCCAGACCCGGGCGCACGACTCGACCCCGTCGAACCGCAGCACGGCGTCACCGGACGACGGCCACCGTGCGGGCAGGCCGAAGGTGTACAGATGGTCACCGGTCGGATTGCCGGTCGGCACCCGGGGCGGGTCGACCGGGAAGGGGTACAGGTGGTTGGTGTAGACCGGTGCGCCGTGCCCCTGGAGGACCCAGTGGCCGGGGACCGCCACCTCGTCCCAGCCGCTCGCGTCGTACTCCGGCGAGGCGAAGGAGGCGTCGGCGGCGTCGGCGGTCGGGGAGAGCCGGAAGCGCCACCTTCCGTTCAGCGAAAGGGTCATGGCGTCGGACTCCGCGTACCTGGCGCGCGCCGGGAGGGCGCCGCTGCCGGGGGACACGTCTTCGTAGTACGGGGTGTTCGCGTGCGGGGTCTTCACGTAGGGGGTGTTCACGTGCGGGGTGCTCATCGGTGCGGGATCTCCTCGCTCTTGGGCTTCCCGGACGGGGCGGGGGCCAACGCCCCCGCTCCCGGCGTGCGTTCGCCCCTCATACGGCTTCGAGTACCGGTTCGAGGAAGGCATTGGTGAACTTGCCCCGCGGATCGGTCTCCCGCACCAGGGCGCGGAAGTCCGCCAGTCTCGGGTACAGCGCGGGCAGCCGCCCGGCCGGCACGGTGGACAGCTTCCCCCAGTGCGGACGCGCGGCGAACGGCTCAAGACGCTCTTCGAGCAGCCCGAGCACCGGCAGTACGGCCGCGGTGTCCCTGACCCAGGTGAAGTGCAGCCCGACCGTGTCGCGGCCGTGGGCCGGACTCAGCCACAGGTCGTCGGCGGCCACCGTCCGCACCTCGCAGACCTGCAGCAGCGGGGCGATCGTGTCGCGCACCGCGGCGACGGCGTGCAGCGCGGCGAGCCCGTGACGCCGGTCCACCAGATACTCCGACTGGATCTCCTCGCCCGAACTCGGGGTGAACTCCGCCCGGAAGTGCGGCAGCCGCTCGTGCCACGGCCCGGGCACCCCCTGCTGCCGGGTGCAGTGGACGGGCGGCATACCCGCAACGGGATGCAGCGGGCCCGGTGCCTCGGGTGCCCAAGGGAACGCGGGCGCACGGTCCGGGGCGTACTTGAGCCACACCTGGCCGAAGCGCGGGCCGCGCCAGTCGGTGAAGAGACTGACGCTGTACGCCGCCGACATCACCGCGTCGAAGTGCTCGTCGAGGACCGGGAGCGGCAGCCCGGTGCGGACCTGCTGGGCCAGCTCGAAACCCGGTACCAGGTCCAGCGTGAGCGAGGTGACGGCGCCGAGCGCGCCCAGCGAGACCACGGAACCCGCGAAGCGCTCACCGTCCCGGTCGCGGCCGATCGTCAGCAGCTCACCGTCGGCGGTGACCAGCTCCAGCTCCCTGACCGCGCACGCCAGCCCGCCGATGGCGACCCCGGACCCATGGGTGCCGGTGGCCACCGAGCCGGCGACGGAGATGTGCGGCAGGGACGCCATGTTGGGCAGGGCGAGTCCGTGTGCGTGTACGGCGCGGGCCAGCTCGGCGTACCGTACGCCCGCCGCGACCCGGACGGTCGAGGCGGCCCGGTCCACCTCGATCTCCGGGGGCAGCCCGGCCACCGAGACCAGGGTGCCGTCGGTGTCCGCGAGGGTGTTGAACGAGTGACCGCTGCCCAGGACGCGCACCCGGGCGGAGGAGGCGACGAGCGTGCGGAGCTCGTCCAGGGTGGCGGGCCGGTCGATGTGCTGTGCCGTGAAGGCGATGTTCCCCGCCCAGTTCGTCAACATGTGCGGATGGTAATCGTCGGTCGGCCCGCACAGACAGGGGTGTTGAGCAGGTCTTTCAGCAACGCACCGGCCTCGGGGAGCCCGGTGCGCCGCCCCCACGGGTCAGCGGTGTCCGGCCCCGGCCTGGGCCGCCTCGATGCCGCCGTGCAGATCTGTCGCGGCGTCGAGCGCACCGGCCGCCGACAGCGAGAGACACACCAGCAGCCCTCCGGCGACCACCCGGGCGGCCCGCCCCTGCCACCTGTGGTGCCGCGCTCCGGCCGGACGGTGGCCCAGCAGCGCGGCGACCCGGCGCGGGACAGGCCCGGCCGTGGCGGCGAGTACGGAGCGGGGGCGCGCCACGGGAGTCCGGTGGGCGGCCAGCGCCGCGCGGCCGATGGCGCGGGCCGCGAGAGAGCGGTCGCCGACGGCGCGGGCGGCCGACTCGTCGGCGCAGCGCTCCAGGGCGTAACCGAGGGGCGCCCGCAGCCCGCGCAGCGCCGGGTGGCAGAGCGCGGCCAGCTCGGCTGCCGCGACGAAGAGGTGGTGGCGGCCCGCGAGGTGGGCGCGCTCGTGCGCGAACAGCGCCTCGCGCTCGGCCGGTGTCAGGGCCCGCAGCATGCCGGTGGTGACGACGATCCGGCCGGGTCGGCCGGGCAGCGCGTACGCGTCAGGGGCGGTGTCGCGCACCACGGCCAGTCCGGCGCCGGGCCCGACCGCCCGCCGGGCCTCGTGCAGCTCGGCGCGCTGCCGCAGCACGGTCCGTACGAGGGCGGTGGCGCAGACGGCGAGCGCGACGGCTGCTGCCACGGCCGCGACGGCGGTGAGCGGCCCGTCGCCGCTCACCGGGCGGATCAGCCGGCCGAGTGCGGCGACCGGCGGCAGCCGCAGCAGACCCGCCAGGACGAGCAGCCCCAGGGCCGCGGCCGAGCAGCCGCCGAGCGCGAGCGCCGCCGCCGTCAGCAGCCGGACGGCCTGCCGGGGCGCCAGCAGCTCGGCGAGCCACCGGGCGGCGGGCGCCACGGCCAGGGGCACGAGGAGGGGCACCCACACCGCGTAGATCACTTGCCCTCGCTCTCCAGCAGTTCGCGCAGCAGACGCTCGTCATCGGAGCTCAGCCGCGAGACGAACCGGGCGAGCACCGTGGAGCGGTCCTGCTCCTTCTCCAGTTCGGAGTGCATCCGGCGGGCGGTCAGACCGGGCGAGTCCTCGGTCGGGGTGTAGGCGAAGCCGCGGCCCTCGCGGGTCCTGGTGACCCACTCCTTGTCGTGCAGCCGGCTCAGGATCGTCGTCACGGTGGTCCTGGCGAGCCCGTCGCCCAGGGCGCGCTGCACATCGGCGGGGGTCAGCGGCGTCCCGGCCGCCCACAGCACGGCGAGCACACTCGCTTCCAGCTCGCCGGCCGGGCGCCGTTCCGGGCGCTCCTCGCTCATGGGCCTTCCTCCAGGGTGGGCACCGCTGATCCGGCGGGCGGGCCGGGGCGCCGTGGTTCTCCGGGGCCGCTGGTGTGCGGGCTCCGCACACCATTATGAAAGAACGCCCGGCATCCGGATCCCGAGCCCCCGGCACCGCCGCCTTTCACCGGGCGGATCCCCTGCGGGGGCCGGTATCCGGGGGCCCGGCGCCCGGGGGCCGGGTCAGTGCGTGGCGGTGGCTGTCCCGCGGGCCGGTGGCAGGCCGGTGGCCAGGTCCTCGGCGAGCAGCCGCTTGGCGATGGCGTCCGCCGCCGCCCGCAGCTCGGCGCTGCTCCGTCTGCCGGTGTCCGCCTCCAGCCGGCTGTTCAGCCACTGCGCCCACGCCGCCGTGATGATCTGCGCCTCCCGGAAGCCCGCATCGGTGTGTGAGAAGAGGCTGCCGTCCCGGGTCAGATAGCCCTCGTCGACCATCCGGTCGAAGACCGGCACCAGCACCTCGGGCGGGATCCGGTACCGGGCGGCGGTCAGACCGATACCGGCGTGCCCGACCAGCCGGGTGAGCAGCTCGACCTGCATCACGGCCCAGGCGCCCGCCACATCGAGCCGGGTGTCGGACTCCGCGACGATCCGGCGGGCGGCATCCTGGGTCTGGCTGTGCAGGATCTTCGCGACGGAGAACTCCAGCATCTTCGCCGGGTCCCCGGACGCGGGAGCGGCGAAGCCCTCACCCATGTCGGTCGAACCGGCACGGGCCGAGTCGCGGAGCCGCACCTGCTTCAGGAAGAGCGCCACGACGAACCCGATGAGCGCGACCGGCACGGTCCACAGGAAGACGGTGTGGATGGTGTGCGCGTACGCCTGGATGACCGGCTCCGCCGTGGCGCCGGGGAGCCGGTGCAGCGACTTCGGGTCCTGGGCCGCCCGTGCGACCTTCGCCGGGGCGGTGCCGGAGACCGCCGCGGCCTGCCCGATGGCCGAACCGAGCCTGGGCTTCAGGGTGTTGGCGTAGATGGTGCCGAACACCGCGGTGCCGAAGGCGCTGCCGAGCGTACGGAAGAACGTCACACCGGAGGTCGCGGTGCCCAGGTCGGAGTAGTCGACGGTGTTCTGCACCGCGATGGTCAGCACCTGCATGCAGAGACCGATACCGAGGCCGAGCACGAACATGTACAGCGACTCGCGCCACACGCCCGAGTGCGGACCCATCCGCGACATCAGGAACAGCCCCGCCGCCATCACCAGCGCTCCCGCGATGGGGAAGATCCGGTAGTTGCCCGTCTTGCTGACGACGTTCCCGCTGAACACGGAGGCGATGAGCAGCCCGATGACCATCGGCAGCGTCCGTACACCGGAGATCGTGGCCGAGTCCCCGTCGACGTACTGCAGATAGGTCGGCAGGAAGGTCATCGCGCCGAGCATCGCGAAGCCCACGATGAAGCTGAGAATGGAGCAGACCGCGAACACCGGGTTGGAGAACAGCCGCATGGGCAGCATCGGTTCGGCCGCGCGGGTCTCGGCCGCGCAGAACAGCGCGAGGGCGACGAGCCCCAGCGCGAACAGGCCGATGATGGTGCCGGAGCCCCAGGCGTACTGGTTGCCGCCCCAGCTGGTGGCCAGGATCAGCGCGCTCGCCCCGACCGTGACGAGGGTGATGCCCGGATAGTCGATGACCGGCCGGCCGGCGGATCTGACGGAGGGGATGTTGCGGGCGGCCGCGATCACCACAAGGACGGCGATCGGGACATTGACGTAGAACGCCCAGCGCCAGGTCAGATGATCCGTGAACACCCCGCCGAGCAGCGGGCCGATCACGGTGGAGACCCCGAAGACCGCCCCGATCGCGCCCTGGTACTTGCCCCGGTCGCGCAGAGGGATGACGTCCGCGATCAGCGCCATCGAGGTGACCATCAGCCCGCCCGCGCCGATGCCCTGGACCGCGCGCCAGGCGATCAGCAGCAGCATGTCCGTCGCCAGGCCGCAGAGGAACGAGCCGGTGATGAAGACGATCGCCGAAATCTGGAAGACCCGCTTCCGCCCGAAGAGGTCACCGAACTTGCCGACCAGGACCGTCGAGACCGTCTCGGCGAGCAGATACGCGGTGACCACCCAGGACATGTGTGACGCTCCGCCCAGGTCCGAGACGAGGGGGGGGGCGCCCGGGGGGCCCCCACAACTGGGGGGGGGGGGCCACCGCACAACCCACCGGTAAAGGGGGAAACCCATGGTG
>NZ_JBHYWP010000010.1:0-30877 GCF_042751845.1 Streptomyces sp. NPDC059398
CACACGCACCGGCCCCACAGCCGCACCCGCACCACATGAGCCGGGGCGACCTCGACGGAGGCCGAGGACTACTTGCCGGCGCTCTGCTCGTAGAGATCGCCCTCGTAGTAGTCGCTGGGATCCGGGTTGTCATCCAGCTGCTTGTTCCGGACGAAGAACTCGCCCAGCTTCTTCAGCCACTGGTTCACCTCACCGCTCTTGGTCTTCGCGGCCAGGTCCGCGGTGGAGAGGGTCTCCACATGAGAGGCGTCGGACTTGGCCTGGGCTTCGGTGACCTGGAGCATCTTGGCGGTGAGTGCGATGGACTCCTCCGGGTGCTGCTTGCGCCAGTCGTTGGCCTGCTGCAGCACCTTGATCACCTTGCTGTTCTTCGCCTTGGGCACCTTGGTGCCGGCGACGAACGCGGTGGGGAAGGCGCCCCCGGTCTCCTTGGTACTGGCTATCTCCGTAAGGCCCGGGACTTTCTTCCTGATGGTGTCGATGGCGGGGTAGAAGAAGCCGGCGCCGTCGATCTTCCCCGAGGAGAAGGCGGAGACGATGGTGGACGGGTCCATGTTGACCTTGTCGATGTCCTTCACGCTCATCCCGGCCTTCGCCAGGGCGATGTTGAGGACCATGTCACCGGAGGTGCCCTCGGGTACGCCGACCCGTTTGCCCTTGAGGTCCTTCATGGAGTTCATGCCGGGCCGGCCGATGACCCGGTCGGCGTAGGTGAGGGTGTCGATGGCGATGACCTTGGCCTTGCCGGAGGCCGGCAGCCACATCGCACCGGGGCCGATGTATCCGTAGTCGAGGTCACCGGCGCTGAGCGCCTGGACCTGCACGGGACCGTTGTTGAACGACTTCACGTGTGGGGTCAGGCCCGCCTTCTTCCACAGCCCCTGCTTGTCGGCGATCGCCAGCAGACTGGCCCCGTTGTAGTCGCCGATGTAGCCGAACCGAACCGTGCTGTTGTTCTCGGATGCGCTGTCGGAGCAGGCGCCGAGGGACAGCGAGAGCATGAACGCGAGGGGCAGCGCCGTGACGGCGTGCCTGATCGGCTTTCTGGGCATGCGGAAATTTCCTCTCGGGGCGGTGCGCCGGTCGATTCTGCGAAGTTCCTGGTACGGAGGCCCCGGGTGCGGGCCCTGCGACGACGGATCAGGCCGCCCGGGCCGGGGCTTCCTGGTGGTACACGGCAGTCCACACTTTGTTGCGGATGTGCAGGAACTCGGGCGAGAGCCGGATCTCCTCGGTACGGGGATAGGGCAGATCCACGTCGATCACACGATGGATACGGCCGGGCCTGGCGGCCATGACGACGACCCGGCCGGCCAGATAGACGGCTTCGTCCACGTCGTGGGTGATGAACAGCACGGTGCGCTTCTCCTGGCTCCAGGTCCGCAGCAGCTGGTCCTGCAGCTGCACCCGGGTCAGGGCATCGAGCGCCCCGAAAGGCTCGTCCATCAGCAGCACTTGGGGGTCGACCGCATAGGCACGGGCGATGGCGCAGCGCTGTTTCATTCCGCCGGAGAGCGTCTTGGGCAGGGCCTCGGCGAACTCGTTGAGACCGACGAGGCTGATGGCCTGCTCGGCGCGCCGGTGCCGTTCGGCGGCGGGCACCGAGGCGATCCTGAGCCCGAACTCCACGTTCTGCCGTACGGTCAGCCAGGGGAAGAGTGCGTACTGCTGGAAGATGACTCCCCGGTCGGGGCCGGGTCCTGACACCGGCGCCCCGTCGACCAGGACAGTGCCCGAGTCGGGCTCCTGCAGCCCTGCGACCATGCTCATCAGGGTGGACTTGCCGCAGCCGGACGGCCCCACGACCGTGACGAACTCCTGGTCCGCGATGTCCAGGCTCACTCCGTCGAGCGCGCTGAAGGACGCGCCCTTCAACGGGAAGGTCTTCACCACGTCACGGAGGGTGATCTTGCTGTTCATCGTCGCTCCTGCCAGCCGGTGAGACGTCGCTCGGCCAGCAGCAGCAGCCGGTCCATGACGAGCCCGAGTACGCCGATCGTGATGAGGGACACGAAGACCGCGTCCATGTCGAACCAGGTGGACGCCTTCTGCATCCGGTATCCCAACCCCTCCTGCGCGCCGATGAGTTCGGCGGCGACCACGGTGGCCCAGGACGCGCCGAGGCCGATCCGCATGCCCACCAGGATGAACGGAGTGGACGCCGGGACGACCACCTTGGCGAAGATGGTGCGGTCCGACGCGCCGAGCACCCGGGCCGCGTTGATGAGTGTGCGGTCGACGTCGATGACGCCCTGGAACGAGGAGAGGACGCAGGACATGAAGGAGGCCAGGAAGATCACGGCGATCTTCGGCACCTCGCCGATCCCCAGCAGCACGACCGCCAGCGGAATGAGCGCGAGTGGCGGGATGGTACGGAAGAACTGGATGTACGGCTCGATCAGGGCACGTGCGACGGGGTACCAGCCCATGAGGAAGCCGACCGGGATGGCCACCGCCACGCCGAGGGCATAGCCGAGGAGGACCCGGCGCAGGCTGGCGAACGTATCGGACGCGAGGGTGCCGTCGGAGATCATGGTGCCGGCCTTCTCCGCCACCCCCAGCGGCGCGGGCAGGTTCTCGACCAGCCCCAGAGCGGCCACGGCTGCCCAGACGGCGATGCCTGCCACCACCGCGACGGCGTTGAGGAGCAGGGGTCGGTGCCGGGAACGGCGCGGTTGCTGCTGCCGCCCTTCGGCGGCGGATTTCTCGGCGGGAGCGATCACAGCCATGGGTTCCTCGCTGGTGGCTTCACGCGTTCTCCTCGGGGACGGGCTGCGGGTAGTGGGTGAGCAGGGGGGATTCATGAAGAACGAGGGCGATACCGCCCAGCGCGCTGCCCGCGTCGCCGAACGTCGCGCGCCGTACGTCCACATGAGGGCGGGCCATCGGCATCAGCTGCTGCCGCAGGGCTCGTTCGACCGGCTCCAACAGCGCGGTTCCGGCCTCCGCCAGTTCGCCGCCGACGACGACGATGCCCGGCCCGACCGCATGGCAGACCGCGGCCAGCACCCCGCCGACCTCGCTGCCGACGCGTTCCAGCACCTCCAGGGCGGACGGTTCGCCGGCAGCGGCGGCGTCGAGGAACTCGGTGATGTCGTCGGCCCGGCCGCCGGCTTCGCGGTAGCGGTGCAGAACCGCGTCGAGCGAGGCACGGGTCTCCAGACATCCGGTCCCGCCGCAGCCGCATGGTCTGCCGGCCGTGTCCACGGTGATGTGCCCGAACTCACCGGACAGACCGTTACGGCCGCGGTGCAGCGCTCCGCCCACCACCAGCCCGCCGCCGACGCCGTGTGACAACCGCAGGTAGAGCACGTCGTTGCTGTCCGCCGCCGCACCCCACACCGCCTCGGCGAGCGCCGCGAGCCGGGTGTTGTTGTCCAGGAGGACCGGCACACCGAACTGCTCGCGCAGCAGGTCCGGCAGGCCATCGATGCCCTGCGCACGTGCGTTTCCGCTGCCGGGGTCGGTGATCGGTCCGACCACACCGACGCCGATCGCACTGAGTGCGTCGAGCTGGACGGTCGCAGACGTGGTGAGAAGACGTCCGGCGATAGCGACCCGATCGGGCCAGGACAGGTCCGCGGCATGCGCCTCGCTCGACGAACCGACCACCTCGTGTGCGAAGTTGACGGCCGCGACGTGCACGGAACGGCGTGCGAAGTCGATGCCGACCGCCTCGCCCGCTGCCGGATTGAGGCTGAGCTTCTCGACCGGCCGGCCGCGCTTGCGGACCTCGACGTGCGGTGTGCCGGTGACCACGGAGCCATGACCCACCAGTCCGGCGAGGATGTCGTGAAGCGTGGTGCGGGACAACCCGCTGCGATCGCCCAACTCGGCCCGGCTCAGCGGGCCGTGCCTGCGGAGCAGCCCGAGAACCGCTTGCTCATGGCTGCGGCGGAGGCGCGTCAGCGGACCGTCTTGTTCGTGCATGCAGGACAGCATGTGAGTGCCGGGTATTTTCGTCAATAACTCGAAACAAATTGTTCATATGAACGCTCTGTGTCAACAGCCGCCGCAACGGCTCCACCCTGACCTGCCCACATGTATGGTGCGGACACGCCCGGCACCCAGCCCGGCGGCCTTTTCAGCAACGCGTAACGGTGCGCGCGGTCCACAGCGGGGTCCCCCACGCGATTTGCGTTCACCCTCTTGACTTAAATCCCCGCCGGGCCGGAACATGCGTCGCACGGCACCGTCGAGCACGCAGTCGCACACGCACCGGAAGCCGCGTCGGCCATCCCGAAGCGGCATCTGTCGAGGCGTCAGGGCGGCGTGCCCGCAATGCCGACGTCCGATGCGTCCGCCCGTCCCGGGCCGGCGTGCGAGCCGGACCGACCCGAAAGGCCCTCCGTGCGCCGCAACATGCTCTTCCTGATGACCGACCAGCACCGGGTGGACACCCTGGGCGCATACGGCAATCCGCATACGCACACCCCGAACCTCGACCGGCTCGCGGACGAGGGAACGCGGTTCGACAGGTTCTACACCCCGACCGCGATCTGCACCCCGGCGCGCGCTAGCCTGCTCACCGGGGCGGCTCCGTTCCGGCACAAACTACTGGCCAACTACGAACGTAACGTCGGCTATCTGGAGGATCTCTCCGAGGGCCAGTTCACCTTCTCCGAGCAACTGCGCTCCGAGGGCTACAACCTGGGGCTGCTCGGCAAATGGCACGGCGGCGTACGGCGCACCGCAGCCGACTACGGCTTCGAGGGCCCCGACCTGGCCGGCTGGCACAACCCCGTGGACCACCCCGACTACCTCGCGTATCTGGCGGAGAACGGCCTGCCCCCGTACCGCATCACGGATCCGGTGCGGGGCACCACACCCAACGGCAGCCCGGGAAACCTCCTGGCCGCCCGCCTCCACCAGCCGGTGGAAGCCACCTTCGAGTACTACCTCGCCACGCGCGCCATCGAGATGCTCCAGCGCTTCGCCGCGCAGGAGGACCACGGTGACGGGGCACCGTTCTTCCTGGCCACCCACTTCTTCGGCCCCCATCTGCCGTACATCCTCCCGGACGCGTACTACGACATGTACGACCCCGGGCTGGTCGAACTGCCCGCCTCCATGGGCGAGACCTTCGCGGCGAAACCGGCCGTCCAGCGGAACTACAGCAAGCTGTGGGCCTTCGACACCATGGCGCTGGAGGAGTCACGGAAGCTGATCGCCGTCTACTGGGGTTACGTCACGCTCGTCGACGAGCAGATCGGCCGCATTCTCGACGCCATGCGTGAACTGGGCCTCGACGACCAGACGGCGGTCTTCTTCACCGCCGACCACGGCGAGTTCACCGGAGCCCACCGGCTGCACGACAAGGGGCCTGCCATGTACGAGGACATCTACCGCATCCCCGGTCTGCTGAAGGTACCGGGTGCCCCGCGGGGCCAGGTGCGCGAGGAGTTCGTCTCCCTCACCGACTGCACCGCCACCATCCTCGACCTGGCGGGCAGCGCGACCGGGCCGGCCGTGGACAGCCGCAGCCTGCTGCCCCTCGTACGGGGTGAGCACCCGCAGTGGGACGAGCACCACCTCGCCGAGTTCCACGGTCACCACTTCCCGTACCCGCAGCGGATGTTGCGCACCAGAACCCACAAGCTGGTGATCAACCCGGAGTCCTGCAACGAGCTGTACGACCTCGATGCCGATCCCGACGAGCTGCACAACCGCTACGACGAGCCGGAACTGCTCGGCGTACGCACGGCACTGACCCGGCGGCTGTACGACCTGCTCCGCGAACGTGGCGACAATTTCTACCACTGGATGACGCCGATGTACGACGTCGAGACGGACTACGACACCACACTGTCCGCCTTCGAATCCGACGGCCCCGAAGCTCACTCCGGGGCCGGACAGCCATGAACCGCATGCCGACAGACCGCCACAAGCCTTGACGACGAAGATGAAGAAGACGAAGGGGACAGCCCGATGGAGAGACCCGAGAACGCAATACACATCGGCCGCCGGTCGATACTGACCGGCGTGGCCGGATCCCTGGGGGTGGCCGCGCTGCCTACGGCCACCGCCGAGGCGCTGCCCGCGCACACACCGTCGCACCCGAAGAGCCACTACCCGTCGAACCGCCCCGAGCCGGATTCGTACGGACTCGCCGACCCCGGCCACGACTTGTGGCCGCGCGAGGACAACTCCTTCGTCCTCCCCCTGGAACTCCGCCCCAGAGACCATGAGTTGGGGCGCGTCTGGATGCGCGACACCTACGTCAACTGCTTCGTCGTCGACGGCCGCCCGCTCTACGTCGCCACCGGCACCACCCGCGTGCCCGGCCTCCCGGTGGCCGGCCCCTGGAACGACGGCATCTTCGTGTGGACAGCACGGTCCCTGCACGGCCCCTGGCGGCTGGCCGACACCACCGGTTTCCGCCCCGGCGCCGAGCGCGGCAAGGTGTGGTCGCCCGAGTTCGTCGACGAGAACCGTCCCGGCCGCACGGTCGTCGCCCCGTGGCAGGAGTACTGGTACGACGACCAGTTCGGCAAGCGGGGCGAGGCGTGGGCGCCCGAACTGCACTACTTCCGCGGCAAGTGGTACCTCGTCGCGTGCATGGGCGACCACTCCCAGAAGGTCGGCTCCTTCCTGCTGGTGAGCGACGGCGGGGTCGCGGGCCCGTACCGCCTCGCCGAAGGCAACCTCAAAAAGCCCTTCGGCGATTCGTTCATCGGCGGGCCCTCGTTCATCAAACCCGGTGCGTACTTCCACATCGACGGCAGCCTCTTCTCGGAAGGGGCCGACGCGTGGCTGGTGCTGCACAACAACCTCTACGCCAAGTTCCGCGACGACATGGAGGACATCGTCCCGACGACGAACCTCCCGGCCTTCCAGCAGAAGCCGTACACACCGGAGCCGTACCTCGAAGGCGCCTACGTCTTCAAGCACGGCCGCAAGTACTACCTGGTGCAGTCCGCGTGGGACCGCACCTCGATCGACGCCTACGGCAGCCCCCGCTACGCCTATGACGTGCCGGGCACCGGCCGCACGCAGTACCAGTACGACGCGGTCGTCGCCGTCGCCGACCGTTTCGAAGGACCGTACTCCGAGCGCTGGACCGCGGGCGTGGGCGCCGGGCACAACAACTTCTTCACGGACCGCGACGGAGACCTGTGGGCGACCTTCTTCCGCAATCCGGCCTCCGGTTACTGGTCCGACCCGTCCCGCACGGGCGATGCCGCGGTGGCCGGCGTCGTACGCCTGGAGTGGACCGGCCCGAAGGGCAACCGTCTGTACGTACGGCGCCAGAACTGACACACCGGTCGCGGTGAGGAGCGCCGCGGCTCCCCCTCGCGCCCTCGGCAAACACGCAGGTCAGACAGGGGCGGCCCGGCATGAGGGCCGACCCCGTCGGCGTGGGCGTCGCGGGGGGGGGCCACCGGAGCGGCTCACTGACCGGGGAAGCTCAGCCGCACGTGACGGTCGCTGGTGTCCCGTTGGCGTCCACCAACCTCCGCTAAGGCAACGCCCGGCTACCCGGATTGCGGCGGGCAGTAGCCTGCTGCCGTGGCCATCCTCCCGGGAAGACGACGGCAGCTGGAGCACGAACGAGGCATGCGGAAGTTGGCCATGGCCGGTCCGACTCACTGACATCACGACGCCGCTTCCAGACACTCGATTGAGCGTGTCCGGCGGAAGGGGATGCCGTCGGGAACGTCGGTGAGCCAGGAGCCGTCGCCCAGGGAACCAGTTCTTAGGGGTTGGTCACGTCGACGGCAATCTCGCCGCTTACCGTGCCCGTGTGCACGTCGGTCAGGTCGTAGCGAACCCATTCCTCCTCGTCTGGGCCCTCGCCGCCCAAGATGACGACGGCTTCCCGCTCGGCTCTACACCCCACGGTGGAGGTCCTGCAAAGCCGGGAAGTTCCCACATGGACGCCAGCGCGTAACGCACCGAAAAGGAATTCCCGCCAGATATGTTCTTGCAGGACTTCTGCGTGGGGTGACGGCAGTAGTTGACGGCGAGGTCAGCGGATGAGGGCGGGGCAAGCCCGTACGCTGGCGGTCCCCAGCAGTACGCCCATTACCTGGAGAACACTGATCACTTCGAAATCGAACTCGTCGCCGCTACTCTCGGACCCCGCCTCCGTGCTGAGTGCCAACAGACGGCCAGCTGGAGCTGAGACCTCCTCCGCCGCGGAAAGCGGAGCAGGGCCTGGCGAGGTACGCGGCGGCCGAGTCGACGAACCGGACCTCGGCTGAGCGAACCGCGTCCTGCTCGGCTTCCAGCCTTTGACGTGGAATGCGTCCCGTAGCTCTTTCAGCCGGGCGTCGCTCTCTCGCGGACCCACAGACTCTGCTGTGGTTGGAGCCGACAGCTGCCAGCGTGGTCCCCACGCCCAGGCCGTTCCGCCCCACGGCATTGCGGTTGTCGAGGGGCGGAACGTTTCGAGACTCCCGCAGGGTCAGACCGCGTTCAGCAGTCCAGAAGGCGCTGGCGGAGGCGCGGTCAGGTCACTGAGCGTCGGCGACGTCGCTGATGCCGTCGTCGAAAATCACGGTCAGGGGTTCGGCGCCGGTCCGGCTGGTGGTGGTGAGGTCATGCGCCAGCCGCTCATACACGGCGCCGGACAGCGCCCAGGTGCCGTCGTCCTTCCCGTATTCCGCGCTCTTGGTCCGAGTGCTACTCATGGCGATCAGCACGCCGATGATGGAACGGCCGGACAGAGTGATCCGCCGTCGGTCGTGTCCCTCCTCGGAGGGCGCGGCTGGGGCACGGAAGTGAGGGATGTTCGCGGCGTGTTCCTGGATGAAGTCCCACATGTCGCGGTGGCAGACCAAGTGCACCGTGCCTACGGTCGCTGCCCTGGCGAGCACGATGTCATGGTCGGCAAGGCGACTTTGCGACGCGGTGAGGCCGCCCTTCCCGGGCTCTTCCTCCGAGCTTGGTGCGTTGGCGGCTGCCTCGGTGGCGGCCCGCCGGTGAGCAGCGAACTCGGGTTCGGCGCCGTCCTCGGGCCGGCCAGGTTCAGACGTAACCGCACCGCTGGTCTCGGAGTCTTCGTCCGTAGGGGCGGAGGCGTCCGGCTCCTGCTACGGGGAGCCAGTGTCGGCGAACCCGCCCTGTTCAGACTGGACAGGCTCCGGCCGCTCCGGTGACAGCGCCTGCTCTCGGTCTGGATATGCGACGGCGGTCGGAGACTCGGGCAGGCGGGCGAAGAGCTCCCCTACCGCTGCCCGTAGTTCGTGGACGACGCGCGCCAGGTCGGCAACGTCCTGGCGCAGCCCGGGGAGCGACTTGTTGATCTCTGAGAGCGACGTAGAGGCGCTGTTGACGCGGCTGCGTGTCTCGCGGTTATCAACATGGAGCTCGTTGACCTGAGTGGTCACCGTCTCGGTGATCTCACGGCGCGAGGTCTCAACACGCTCCCCAAGCGTGGTGACTTGCTCCTCCAGCGCCCGCCGGGTGTCCAAAAGGGCAGTCATCAGATCGTTACGATTCACGAGTCCCCCACAGATTAAGTGATCAATCGGATTCGCTGCGTAGTATCACCAGATAGGAGCGACGTGGTGGGCCGCATGAAACGGTCTGGCTTGAAGGATTCGAGCAAGGGCTGAAAGGCGCGGAGGGAAAGGGCCAGCTGTTCGAAGCCCTTCGCTCAGATCGCCGGTGATGGCAGTCCCCCTGGGCTCCGTGTGGGCTTTGTCGGTGTCCTGGTGAAGAGGGCTAACGCTATGGATATTCCTTGAACCACGTGTCTTTCGCCACTGCGCGGGGCACACCGGTCGACCAACCAACCTCACCCGCACCTTCACCGTGCTTCTCCGCAAGGCTGGCCTTCGCCACGTCCGCCTCCAGCGAGACGCTCTCGACTCCCTCGGCCGCGCCCTCCACGACCCCACCCACCATCCGGCCCGACGACGGCCACGAACCACCACGTCCTGCAGCACCCGTCCGCTGACATTGCCGTCAACTACTGCCGCCAGACACCCCAGGGGCCCCGCCGGAAGCACATTCCGGTGGGCCCCTGGGCTCAGCGGAGAAGATTTTGTAATCCGTTTCGTGGACAGAATTCTCGAAGGCGTTTCTTTGCAACCGTTACTCGTAAGTTACGGCAGCCCGAAATATTGCTGCGATCATTGCCCAGCTCGGCGACTCGGGAACTGGTTCTCCGATGACATTCTTAAAGAACCCGTCCATCGCACTTGTCCAGCGGGCAGAAGCATCTACGAAATCCGTGGTCAAAGGATTCTCCAATGCGATGCGCCCGTCGCCGATGGCCCTTGCCAAATTCTGCAAGTACCCGGCAAGATCATCCTTCGACTTGATCTCGTTCAGCTGTGCATCGGGCCAGCTCATGAGGCCCACTCCACTGGGTCGAAGTGATTGATCACAATCGACCTCCCTTCGTTTTTTGTCGTGAACTTCCAGGATTAAGCTGCAACTTCTTCTGGGGTGGCCATCCTGAAGGGCATCCGAATTCCAGCCTTTTGGAAGGCAACCAAACGCCGATTGTCAAGTGTATGGAGGTTCCCGTTCTTATAGTGGAGGCGCATAGTCGGCAAATCCTCCGGCTTTACATAGCCTGAACGCAAACCGGCCGCAGTTTGCTTAATAGTCTCGCCGTTGCTGAAGCGCGGACTAACCGTATCCTGCGAGAATCTCACCAGCTTGGGGTCGATTGTTCCATTGCAGTTATGGACGAGAACCGGCGTAGCCCCCGCCAGCACGTAGTACGTGTGCTACGCGAAGCCTTCGACCTGCTTTTTCGCAGCTCAAGTGCGGTTTGCTGGTCCGGTGAAGTGCGTGGGCGTCCGTGGTTGTGCGGGGTTGTTGCCGTCGCTACTGCCGTCAGACGGTTCAGCCCAGGTACGGCTTCTCGCGCTGTTCCAGGAAGTGCTGGAGCCTGAGTCGTTGGGTGTGGTGCATCGGCAACTGCTCGATCTCTTCCGGCGGCACGAACCGGAGCTCGGTGGACTCGTCGGAGATCTCCAGCCGGCCGCCGCTGATGCGGGCGGTGAAGCAGACGTTGAACTGTCGCCGGACCTCGGCGTCGGCGTAGGCGATGATGTATTTCGGGTCGGTGTAGGTGCCGACCAGGCCGGTGATCTCCACGTCGAGGCCGGTCTCCTCTTTGACCTCGCGGACGGCCGTGCCTGGCAGGGAGTCGGTGAGGTCCATGCCGCCTCCGGGCAGGGCCCATAGGTCGTTGTCGCGACTGCGCTGGAGGAGGATGCGCCCGTGGTCGTCGGTGACGACGGCGGACGCGGCGACGACCATGCTGTTCGGCTTGGGCGCATTCGGGTCGTTGTAGTACTCGGTGCGGGCCACGGTCAGCCTTCCTCTCTTACGGGGGTTGCCGTCGCCCACACGGCGTAGAAGCTGTCGGCGTAGGTGTCGAACATGCCGCCTGTCTCGTGTCGGCGAAGATGCCACACGGGGGCTGCGTAGGCGTTGACGCCCCAGACGTGGGCGTTGACGAGTTGCTGGTCGTCGGCGCGGTAGAGGGAGTTGTAGAGCGTGGTGCTGTGGGTGTGGACTTCGATGCCGGGGGTGTCGGCGAGCGGCTTGTAGTGCATGAGGGCGAGGCGGCAGCGAGTCGGCTGGGGCCAGCAGTTCGACGTACGCGAGATCGCCGCCTTCGGCACCGACGCCGAACTGACCGATCAGGCGGTTGCTGCCTACGTGGCCAAGTACGCCACCAAGTCCGCCGAAGCCTCCGGCACCCTCGACCGCGCCCTGTTCTGCCGCCCCTGCCAGGGACGCGGCGCCACCCTCCTGCCCCACGGCACCCCGCTCCCCTGCACAGCCTGCGACGGCACCGGACAGGCCCAGCCGCTGCCCCGCCTCGCCGTCGCCCGACACGTCCGGCAGATGATCCGCACCTGCTGGGAGCTCGGCCGCCTGCCGGAGTTCGCCCATCTCAAGCTCTGGAAGTGGGCCCACATGCTCGGCTTCCGAGGCCACTTCTCCACCAGATCCCGCGCCTACTCCACCACCCTCGGCGCGCTGCGCGACGCCCGCCGCGCCTGGCGCACCGAACAGGCCCACGCCCACGCCAACCTACCTGAGCACGACCCGACGAGCACCCTCGTCGTCGGCCACTGGGACTACCTCGGCTCGGGCTACAGCCCCGGCGCAGCCCTCCTCGCGGCCGACGTCTGGCATCGCAAGGAACTGGAACGGCAGTTCATGGCCGAAGGGACCTGATGGCCTCGCTCCCGTCCACCGTTCTCCACGCAGAGGCGGCACCGGCGCTAGATCTGCTGACGGTGCCCCAGGTGATGGCCCGCCTCTAACTCGGCCGCTCCGCCGTCTACGACCTCCTCCGCACCGGCCAACTCGCCTCCATCACCCTCGGCCGCGCCCGCCGCATCCCCACCCACGCCCTCACCGACTTCATCCACACCCGCTCCCGCGCCAACGGCGACGGAACCGTCTACCAGCGCAAGGACCACCGTTGGGAAGCCGCCGGTTACGTCCTCGCCCCCGGCAACACCCGCAAGCGCATCCGCGTCTACGGCACCACTCGCAAGAAAGCCCTAGCCAAGCTCACCGAGAAGATCGCCACCAGCAACCTCGGCCTGCCCGGCCGACAGCACCGTCAGTGCGTACCTGACGTACTGGCTCAACGGCGTCGCCGTCCACCAGGTACGGGAGAACACCCACACCCGCTACGCCGCCTGCGTCCGCCTCCACCTCATCCCCGGCCTCGGCGCCAAGAAGCTCGCCCGGCTCACAGCCCGCGACGTCCGCACCTTCCTCGACCGCCTCCGCGTCGCCTGCCAGTGCTGCGACCAGGGAAGGGACACTGCCCGGCGACAGTGCTGCGCCATCGGCGAGTGCTGCGACAAGCGGCTCTCCCCACTGACCGCGACCCACGTACACTCGGTCCTCAAGTCCGCCCTGGAGCACGCCGTCCGCGAGGACGACCTGCCCCGCAACGTCGCCCGGAACATCAAGACCCCCGCTCCCCGCACTCGGCGCTTCAAGCCCTTCACAACGAGCGAGGCCCCGCAGTTCCTCCACGCAGCCATCGACGACCGGCTCCACGCGCTATACGAACTCGTCCTGCGCACTGGACTCCGCAAGGGCGAACTCCTCGGCCTGCACTGGGAAGACCTCGACCTCGACAGTGGCACCGCCAGCATCCACCGCTCCCTCCAGCGCACCCCTACCGGCGGCCTGACCATCCTTCACACCAAGACCCGCGCCTCCGAACGCCGCATTACCCTCCCCACCGAGTGCGTCAACTCCCCCAAGAACCACAGGGAACGACAGCAAAGAGAACAAGAAGCTGCCGGAACGAGTTGGACGGACAACGGCCTCGTCTTCACCAACCCCACCGGTAACCCCCTCGACCCCGCCAACCTCACCCGCCGTTTCCGCCGCCTCCTTCACAGGACAGGACTCCGGACGATCCGCTTCCACGACCTCCGACACTCGACCGCCGACCCTGCTCCTGGAGCGGGGCGTCGAACTCGTCGCCATCAAGGAACTCCTCGGGCACGCCCACATAGGCGTCACCGCCACCGTCTACGCCCACGTAAGGCTCCGCCTCCAACGCCAAGCCATCGACACACTGGGCAACGCCCTTGGCCCGACCGACGACGACCCCGACGACCCACTTGCAGGAGCCGTCGTCCGATGACGTTGCCGTCAGCGTTGCCGTCAACACGCGAGAAGTCCCACCGAAATGACCCTCCGGTGGGACTTCTGCTCATTCATTCAAAAATACCTCGATGGCCCTAGCCACCGACGCCGGGGTCGACTCGTCGTGCGGATCATCCATCCCGAGCATTGGTAGATCCAGCACCACGCTTGCCGAGTCTCCAAATTCATCCCTAACTGCCCTGAGGGACTGAAGCACGGCGTAGTAGGCGGGACTTATTTGCTCGAAGTCTTCCCTGATGGAGAATTCCCCATCTCGTTCAACGATCGGACGAAACGGCGGCACGACAATCCACTCCGGCAAGCCGTCGCCTTTCGAATTGGGCAAAGCCTGTGCCGCCTCCCTGTTCGGCCTACCGCCATAGCGATCGAATGCCCAAACTCCAGACATCACAAGCACGTCAGCCCGAAGTGAGCGGCTACTTTGGTTGGCGAACTCGATCGCCGTCGTTGCAGGCAGCAACCTCGACCAGAGGTCCAGGGTCGGCTGCTGGAGGGATGTCACGTAGATCTTCATCTACTCACCTACGGGATCGGCATGGAAGGAAGGATCCGGACTCGACCGATCGTACTCATTGAATCCTCCCAGAGCGCGAAGGCGTCGATTCCGCCACCCCCGTCCGCAAGATGCTCAATCCTGCTCTCCGCAGGAATATGTTCAGTTCTGATTACGCCACGCACCAACGTGTAAGCGCCCTCATCAGGGAACGTCGCATGGGCGGATTTAGCGTAGAGAGCTGCACCCTCTGGCGTTGAAGAGAAGTACTTCGACTCGATTCCGCGCGGATTCTGGAAACGTCGAGTGTCCATGAGTTGCTTCAACTCGTCATCCTTCACGGCGCGGTAGACATGTTGCTCACCGTCTTTGAGCTTACTCCCGCCGCAATTGTGGACGAGGACCGGTGTAGCCCCCGCCAGCACATAGTACGTATGCAGGCTGCCGATAGTGAGGTCGTAGGTAGTGGTGTTGGCGTGGTAAAGGCGGACGCCGGTGACCTTTGCCGTGCCGGTCGGGGACTGAAGGACGTCCCCCTGGTTGAGGTCCTCGGCGTCAACGAACGCGGCACGGGTCTTGTCGTAGAAGGGGTGGTGGAAGGTGGTGGTGAGGTGTTCGCCGTCCGCCACCGCTTCGTCGACCGCGGTCGACGCGGATGTCTGAGCCGACTGCACCTGACCGACAGCCGCGACCGTGGCCGTAGTCGAGGCGGGCTCTGTCGCGTGGTGCGCCGACAGGGCGCCCAGTACCGCGGCTGACGCCGCCAGGCCGAAGGCGGCCTTACGAACCGCCTTCCTCGCGACGCTCTTAGCCACCGAGTCCTTGCCCGATGCCGGTGTCGATGCGGATGCCGGCGTGTCCTTCGCCGCGGCAGCTCCGGCCGCCTTGACCGTCACGTCCACGAAGTCGTGGTCTGTGTGGGTCACGATCACCGCTGTGACCTTGTGCGCCTCGGTGCCCGACGTACCCGGCACCGAGTTGGCGATCGTGTCACCGACCTTGACCTGGGCGATGGCCTTCGATGTCCCGTTGGCCATCAGGACGTGCGTCCCGCCTGTGAAGCTGTGGACCGTTCCGCACCCCTCGGTCCGCGATCCTGCCGCTTCCTGCTCCCCTCGTGCCGTGGCCTCTGATGTCGCGTCCGCGGCCGCGGTCTCCTCGGCCTCCGATGCGCCCTTCCCGAACAACCCGCCGACGACCTTCATCGCCTTCGGCGCAGCCTTCGCCAGCAGCGAGCCGCCGATCTTGCCCAGCGCGCCGCCCAGTGCGCCCTCGATGCCGCCCTCGGCCGCCGAGCCGGCGAAGGCTCCGACGCTGCACGCGTCGCCGCCCTTCTGGGCACAGGCGAAGCCCTGCGTGACCAATGCTCCCGCCGCGCCTGCGGCTGCCGCGCAGCCGATCGTACCGACGCCCGCTGTCACGGCCTCGCAGCCCGCGAACACCGCTGTCGACACGACGAATGACGTGATCGCAGCCGCGTGGTGCTTGACGAAGGTGGCCGCTGTCTTCGCTGCCGTGACCGTGGCGTGGTAGGCGGTGCGTGCCGCCTGCTTCACGGCGTGTGCGGCCTTCTTGACGGCCTTCTTGACCGTGTGCACGGCCTTCTTCGCCGCGTGCACCACCCGGTGCACGACCTTCGATGCCTTGTGGTAGGCGGTATGCACTACATGCACCGCTGCGTGGTAGACCCGTCTGACCTTGCGTGATGCGTAGTGGTAGACACGACGGACGACCCGCACGGTGGCGTGGTAGACGTCGCGGACCTTGTGCACGATCTTGCGGGCCACGTGTTTGGCAGCGTGCACGACCTTCTTCACGGCCTTCTTGACCGCGTGGTAGACCTTGTGCGCCACCTTTTTCACAACATGCTTGGCCTTGTGTACTACCTTCTTGGCGCCGCAGACCACGTCGTACCAGGAGCAGTTGCCCGACTCGTCCGTGCCCGCCATGGGGTTGTCGTCGACGTAGGCGAAGGGGTTCGCGGACACTGAGTTCGGAACCGGATCCAGTGCGATGGTGTCCTTGTTGCGGAATGTTCCGGTTTCCGGGTTGTACCAGCGTGATGCTGTTCCGACATCACCCGAATCCGTATCAGGGGTCGAGCCCGGCTGTGTCCACCCTGACTGGAAGCCCAGGTGGCCTGCCACGGTGGACAGTCCGAGGGTGTTCCCCAGCGGGTCGTAACTCGCCGAGCCCGCAAGGGCGCTCGCACCCGAGGTGAACGTCCCGACTACGTCCTCGTGCTGATCCGTCAGCGCGAGCACACCCGACCCGCCGGTCTGCGAGCCGATTCCGACCAGGCCGCCGGAGGGGTCGTAGGTATAGGTGGAGTCGTCGTCCGAGGCGATCGTGTTGTCCGCCCCGGAGTACCGGAAGGTACGGGTGTCGCCGGACACGGATTCCCGGTCCGTGATGTCCCGGCCCATCGCATCGAGGCCGAAGGACTGTGTACCGGCGGTGATCTGCCCGCCGAAGGCGTCCGTCGTGAACTTCTGTGTGCCGTCGGCCACCGATGACTGCGAGGTCATGGTGCCGCGCGCCGAATAGCTGTAGGTGTGGGTGCCGTCAGAGGTCAGTTGGTCGCGGGCGTCATAGGTGTAGACGTCCGCGCCGGCCCGGATCCGGTTGCCTGAAGCGTCGTAGCTGTAGGCGGTGTTCTTCGTTCCGTCGTTCCAGGAGGTCAGGCGGTTCGCCCAGTCGAAGGTGTAGGTGTTCGAGGACGCGCCCGTCACACCCTCCGTCTTCTTCGACTTCAGATTGCCGTTGTCGTCGTATCCATAGGTGATGTTCGACAGGTTCGTGGCACCCTGACGCAGTGTGTCACCGGTCAGCTCGTGAGCGGAGTTGTACCCCAGCGTCCTGACCTGGCCGGTAGCGCCGTACTGGATCTGCCTGACCTCGTTGAGCTGCCCGTAGGTGTACGAGAGCTGGGTGCCGGTGGCCGGGTCGTCGAGGGTTTTGAGCCGGCCGGCTGTGTCGTAGCCGTACCTCGTGGTCCCCGCCGCGTCCGTCCTGGTCAGTGGGGACGAGTCGTCGTTGTAGGTGAAGCTCGATGTACCTGCGGAACCCGAGGCCGACAGCAGGTCACTGCGGTCGTCGTAGCCGAATGCCTCGTGGGTGGCGTCTTGGTGGTCGGCCTGGCCCGCGATACCCGCGGCGTCGGTGTCGGCGCTCTTCACCCGGCCGATACCGTCGTAGGTGAAGTTGCGGGTCGCGGTGGCGGCGTCCGCGCCTTGTCCGGACATCGTCTTGAGGTCGCCGTTGGCGTCGTACGTCATCGACGTCGACGTGCCGCCCGGCAGCACGGCCTTGGTCATCTGGCCGTCGGCGTCGTAGGCGAAGGCCGTGGTCGAGTCGGCCGCCGAGGTGTACTGCGCCGTGGTGGGCTCGACGATCGACGCCTGCTGGCCGCGGCCGTTGTAGGTGTACCGCCAGGAGTTGCCGCGTCCGTCGGTGAAGCGCGTCCGGTTGCCGGCCGCGTCGTAACCGAAGCTGGTCGTGATCGACGTCGAGGCGTCGACCGGCTGGATCTCCTGGGTGACCGTGCCGGCCCCGTCGTAGGTGAAACGGCTGGTGTGCCCGTTGGGGTCGGTGGATGCGATGACGTTGCCGGCGCCGTCGTACTCCTGCGAGGACTGGCTGAGCAGTTTGTCGTTCGCGTCGTACTGCTTGTCGTACGTCGGCTGGCCGGACGCGTTGTAGTCGGTCTCGCTCCAGGTGCCGTCGGCCAGGATCGCCTTCTGCGGGTTGTCGTCGAAGTCGTAGGTGTACTTGGTCGTGTTGCCCGCGCCGTCCGTCATCGAGGTGGCGTCACCGGCCCGGTTGTAGCCGTATGACGTCGTGACGCCGCCTGGGGACGTGGTCGACGCGAGGTGCGCCCCGTACGGGTTGCCGGTACTCACCGCGTAGGAGTTGGTCGTCGTGAGCGTCCGTGTGGAGGGGTAACGCTCCAGGGTGGTGGAGGTGAGCGGCCGGCCCAGGTAGTCGTACGTTGCCTGGGTGGACGCTCCTGTCGGGTCCGTCGACGTCAGCTGGTCGCCCGCGGTGTCGTACGAAGCCTGGGTGTTCTTTCCGTCCGCGTCGGTGACCTGGACGACGTTGCCCAGCTGGTCGTAGAGGGAGCGCGTGGTCCTGCCGCCCGGCGTGCTCTGCGTGAGCTGGTTGCCGTCGCTGTCGTAGGTCCACGCCGAGGTATCGGCCACCGGTTCGCTCGCGCCCGGCGGTGTGTACGGGGGCAGGGTCTCGGAGACCTTGTTGCCATTGGCGTCGTACGCCGTCGTTGTCACATTGCCGTCGGGGTCCTGCTCCTCGACGGACTCACCGAAGGTGTTGAAGCCGCTGGAGGTGACCGGGTGCATGGTGACCGGGTTGGTTCCATCGGCCTCGGCCTGGACAGCCGGCGCGGTGGTGACCGCGAGGTTTCCGGCCTCGTCGTACGAGTAGTTCGTCGTGTTGTGCTCGGGGTCGGTCATCGAGGACCGGAGTCCGCGCTTGTCGTAGGTGTACGACGTGGTCTGCTCGTTGGAAGAGCCGACGGTGCCGCCCGTGCGGCCCTTGCCGTACAGGGAGGAGACATCGGAGGAGGACAGAGCTCGCTGGTAGACCTGCACGTTCGATACACCGCCCGGCAGCGGGTCGGCAGAGGCTCCCGCGTACTCGTCCTGACCGATGGTCAGCGGGCCGGTGGCTTTCCACGGTGTGGCGTTGGTCCCGGTTCCCGACAACGCCCCGTCGACGTATATCTGTTCGGCGCCGGTCGTGGCGTCGAAGACCCCGACAAGATGGGTCCAGGATCCGGCCTTCGGTGCGGCCGTCGCATAGGCCCCGGGGAAAGCGGTGCCGGTCGCGTCCTTGGTGGTCTGCTCCATATCCCAGAGCGGTGTGCCGTTGTGGGAGGTGTTGTACATGAGCATGAAGGAGCTGTTGGCGCTGCCCGTCTGGGCGACCACCGCGGCGTTGTGCGTGGGAAGCGAGTCCAGGTTCACCCAGGCGGAGACCGTGTACGAGGCCGTGGTGTCGAGCACCGGCGCGTTGGTGGAGATCTGCTGTCCTGTGGTGCCGGAGAAGTGCGCGGCGGAATCCGACCACGTCACGCCGGAGGCTGCAGCTGTGTTCCCGGTCCCGGAGGAGTCGGTGACGTTGGTGCCCGAGGGCTGGTTCAGTTTCCACCAGCCGCTGGGGTGCCCCGAGGCGTCGCCGTACAGCGTCTCGCTGAGCGTGTTGCCCATGGCGTCATAGGTACTGGTCGTGGTGGCGTCATAGCCGGAGGCGTCGTGATCGCTCTCGCTGGCGACCTCGTCGTCGGGGGTGTACGAGACGGTGGAGACGCGGTCCACACCGGTCGGGTCGGTGGTGGTGGAGGTGTTGCGGGACGCCGCGTCGACCGTGTATTTGGTGACGTTCTCACCGTTGTCGGTGGTGCTGGTGAGTACGTTGCCCGCGGCGTCGTAGGTGTCCGCCTCCAGGACGGAGCTGCTGCTGCCGTCTGCGCTGGTGCGCTTCACCGTCGCGGTGAGTCCGTCGTCCGTGTAGGTGTACGCCGTGGTGTTGCCCATGGCGTCGGTCACTGACGCGAGGCGGCCGGCTGGGTCGTAGGCCCGCGACGACTCGATGAGCAGCGAGGGGGTCTGCGGGTTCAACGGGCTGCCGGTGTACATGACGCCCTGGGTGAGCAGGTCACCGTTGTCGTTGTACGTGTACCGGGTCTCGGTGCCCGAGGAGGTGACCTCCGTGGTCTTGTTCCCGGAGAGGTCGTAGGTGTACGTCGTCGTGTTGCCGTTGGCCGCGCCTGCGGAATTGTTCGCGTCGGACTCGGTCTGTACGTGGTCGTAGGCGTCGTATGTCTGCGTCTCGGTACGGGGCTTGTCTCCGCCCTTCGCGTCGGCGACCGTCTGCGAGGTCACGTTGCCGTCTGCGTCGAACACCGTGGTGGAGACGGCGGCGTGAGTGGCGCCGGTGATGCGGTCGGTGAGTTGCGGGTCGTCCTCCTCGACGACCTGACCTGCCGCGTCGTACGTGAAGGTGGTGGTGAGTCCGGCCGGGTAGGTGTCGGAGACGACTTTCTTGGTAAGGACCTGGCCGAGTCCGTCGTAGCTGAAGGTGGACACGAGGCCGACGGCGTCGGTGGTCGAGGCGACGTCGCCGTTCTTGAAGTACGACACCGAGTTGACGGCGCCGCCGGGGCTGACCGTCTTCACCGGAAGGCCCTTCGGCACTGCTCCGCTGTCAGCGGCGGGGTAGGCGCTGGTGCCGTCGGAGTACACCGTGCTGGTGGAGCGGCCGTCGGGGAATCCGGCCACCGCGGGGCCGGTGATCTTGGTCTGGTCACCTGCGGTGTCATAGGTGTACGAGGTCAGATAGGTGTCGTCGGTACCGGACGAGGAGCGTCCGTCCCGCTCCGTCAGCAGCAGGTCGTTGCGCGGATCGGCGGTGGTGAGCTGCGCGGTGGTGTCGTCGGGGTAATAGCTGTAGTAGTCGGTCGAGCAGTGATGGGCCACCTGGTCCTGACAGGTGGTCGAGGAGACCACGTTGCCGCGTACGTCGTGCCCGGTGATGGTCATCGCCCCGTTGGGGTCGGTGACGGTGTGCTCGAATCCACCGGTGTCGTACCCGAAACTGGTCCTGTTGCCGAGACCATCGGTCTCGGTCAGAGCCCGGTTGCCGTTGGTGACGTCGTAGGTGTACGTGAGGGTGGCCGGAGTCGGGGACGTCACCTTCACGGTCTCCACGGGCAGCAGCCCGGTGGAGTTCTTGGCCGCCTCGACGTGGGCGGCGGCGTCCTGCGCGGTGAGTGCGGTGCGGTAGAGCGCCGCGTCGGCGAGCGAACCGTTGAAGTAGGCGGTGGTGCCGCCGGTCAGACCGGTCCAGCCACTTCCGGTGGTGCCCGTGCCGAGATAGATCGTGCTGCGCGCGCTGTTCGTCAGGGCGGCGGTTGATGCCTTGGTCGCGGACTGGTTTCCGTCCAGGTAGAGGGTCTGGGCGGTTCCGGTGGCGCTGATCAGGGCGTGGTGCCATTTGCCATCGGTGACCGTACCGGCCGACGAGAGCTGGACGGAGCCGCCGGTGGTGTAGAAGCCGCCGTGCAGCTTGTTGTCCGAGCCGATCCACAGGATCGGGGCGGTGGAGGCGACGGTGCCGCCCACCGGGCTGGACTGGGCGTTGAGCAGGATGCCGCCGCCGTGGGTCGTGGAGAACCACACCTCCGCGGTCGCTTCCTTGTCCCCGGTGACGGTGTCGGGTATCTGCACGCGGGACGAGGTGCCGTTGAAGGAGGCTGTCTTCTGGTCGGTGAACGGTCCGGTGGCGCCCAGTGTCACGCCGCTGTAGGTGCCGTTGCCGCCGCGCGTCTCGTCGAGTGCCGTCGTGGCGCCGGCCGTTTCACCGAGCCGGAAGTAGGTGGCGGGTGCGCTGCCGAGTATCGCGCCCCGGTAGGTCTGGCTGGAGCCGGTGACGGTCGGAGCACCGAGCTTCCAGACGCCACCGTTCTCGTCGGTCTCCTGGGTCAGCGCAGTGGTGACCGGGTCGTAGGCCATCGTCTGGTAGGTCTTGCCGGAGGGCCGGGTGACGGAGGTCAGGAGGCTCGCCGTGTGTGTTCCGTACTTGTAGAGCGAGCTGACGTCGGCGGCGACCAGCGGCCGGTCGTACCAGGTGGCGTCCGCGATGGAGCCGTTGAAGTAGGTCGCGTACCCGTCCTTGGACGTGGAGCTCTGATGTGGCTCGTCCGGCCAGTTTCCGCCGAGAAAGCCGGTGCCCAGGTAGTTGAAGGGCTGGTTCTTGCCGAAGGCGACCGCGCTCTGGATGGATACGGTGCCGCTGCGTGAGCCGACCTTCGCACTGTCCAGGTACAGACTCTGGGAGTTGCCCGCAGCCGAGAGCACCACATGGTGCCACTTCCCGTCGGCGACCGACGCACTGGTGACGATGGGGTTGATGCCGCCGCTGTACCAGAACTCGGCGTTCAGCTTGCCGTCTTTACCCACGTAGATGGACGGGGTGTAGAACCCGGCCGCGTCGCCGGAGCTGATGGGCTGGGAGGCGTACGAATACAGAACACCGGGGCCGGCCGACGTCTTGAACCACAGGGATATGGCGCCGGAGTCGGTGTCGTTCCCGAGGTCGTTCGGAAGCACGACGTCCGACGATGTGCCGTTGAACCCGGCGGCCTTGGCCGTACCTCCGGTCAGTGGACCGGGCTGCCCCAGGGTGACGTTCTGGTAAGTGGCGTTGGCAGTGCCTTCGTTGGCCAGGACCGCGTCCTTGGCTGTGCTGCCGGAAGCCTCCGACAGCGGCCACATGGCGTGCGGGTCGAGATCGAGGGAGGCGTTCTGGTACTGCGAACCCGATTGATATCCGTACTTGGTGCAGGCAGTCGTGGATATCGGTGAGCAGACGGTGGACAGCTGGTCTCCGGTGTAGCCGTAGGTCCAGGTCTGTGCGGTTGCCGGGTCGGTGGCGGTGACCGGGTCGGTGACCACCGTCTGGATGTGCGCGGCGCTCGCACCGGTCGGGGTGAACCACGTCAGGTGCAGCGCTCGGTGGGAGACCGTGGACGACATCTGCGTGACGTGCCCGCCCGCCCAGGTGAGGCTGACAGTCCTGCCGTCAGCATCGGTCACCGAGGTGAGGCCGTATCCTCCGGATCCCAGGGACTGGGTAAAGGCGTAGGTCGTGTCGTCCTTGTCGGTCAGCGAATAGCCACCGGTGACCGACTTGAAGGTGGCGAAGCGTCCGGAGCCCGCGGAGAACGTACCGTCGGGGTTCTTGCCGTATCCGACCTGCGAGCCGTCCGGGTAGGTGACGAAGACGCTGGATACGGCGCCCGACCCGGTGTACTGCTCGGTGGCCCGTGAGTCGAAGATGCTCGACCAGCCGGCTCCGAATCCTCCGGTCCAGCGCGGGTCACGCGAGTTGTAGTCGCGCTCGACGTCCAGCGAAGGGCCGACGGTGGA
This sequence comes from Streptomyces sp. NPDC059398, assembly GCF_042751845.1. NCBI lineage: Bacteria > Bacillati > Actinomycetota > Actinomycetes > Kitasatosporales > Streptomycetaceae > Streptomyces > Streptomyces sp. NPDC059398. Next base: position 23,059 of record NZ_JBHYWP010000010.1, read on the forward strand.
GATGGACGCGTCCGTGTCGGAGGTCGTGTAGTTGCTGCTGGAGGCGTCGAAGCCGTGGTCACTGCTGTTCTGCGAAAGCCCGGAAGTGATGACAGGCTGCGGGACCTGAACGGAGATCGCGGTGTAGGTCGCGGTCGAGTACAGGCCGGCGTCGTACGCCTGGACGGTCCAGTAGGAGGTCTGGCCCCACTTGAGCTTGCCAGCCGGTACGGTCCAGTCGCCGGTGGCGATCAGGCCGGAGTCGGCGACCTTCTTGTTGGCGCTGTCATAGACCTGGAACTCGTACTTGTTCGTGCTGCCGTCGGTGGAGTTGGCACCGCCGGCCCACGCGGTCAGCTCCGGGGTGGTGGTGTTCACGACGGCGTTGTTGTTCGGGAACTGCTCGTACAACTGCGGCGGAGTGTTGGACGTGTAGTTGACGACGATGTACGGACCGAGGGACGGGTCGTTGAAGGAGCCGAACTGCTTCCAGTGCAGGGCGTCCGCGGTGGACGCGTACACAGCGAGCCCGTGGTCCGCGGTGGTGCCGTTGAACCAGCCCTGGATGGCGGAGGCCGTCAGCGGCACGCTCACCCAGTCACCGACGGACCGGTCCGCGGCGGAGTTGGCGCACGCGTGGGGGACACTCGGGGTGGCATTGCCGATGGAGGAGCCATGCGTCGGACCGGGGTAACCCGTGACACCGCTCGGAGTCCAGGCGCTCGTCACCAGGGCGACGTCGAAGCGCTCGGCCGTGCAGGTGGCAGCCCAGGTGTCGAAGAGATGCAGGGTCGCGGAAGTGACGGTGGCCCCGCTGGCGTCCCACGCGGTGTCCCAGTGGTTCACGTAGCTGACGGCCGAGTGCGTGCCGGAGTCGTAGGAGCCGACCTTGATGGTCTGCTCGGACGAGTGGTCGCCGGCGTTGCCGGACTCGGCGTAGGTGGTGGTCCAGCCGTCGGTCACGGTCGGATCGACAGTGACGGGGAAGACACGGCGTGTGTCGTGGAGCCAGTGATCGTCGAGAGACACCTTGAGCGCGTAATCGCCCTGCTCCCGGACGAGTTCGTAGGTGACGGCGTGAGTGGTGCCCGGGTCACCGGAGCGCGGATCGATCGCGGAGTCGAAGGCATACGCCGAAGGGATCCGCTCGACCGTCTTGCCTGCTGAGTTCCGCAAGTCGATAGAGCCGTCGTCGGCCTGCTTCGGGGTCAGGCCCTTGAGCTTGAGGGGGAACGTCCAGTGGTTCCCGGCCTGCGCGGAGTGCAGGACGACCGACTCCTTGAGCCCGGTGGCGATCGGGGCGACTTCCAGATCGGTGTGGGGCAGAACGTCCTTGTAGGTGACGCGGGAACCATCGGCCTTTCCTGCGACGGGTGCAGCACCCGTCAGCCCGTAGCTGAGGGAGTGGCTGTTGTCTGTTGCGACGGAGGCGAGTGCGGAGTCGGCGGCCTTGGGCGCGAAGTCGACTGCCAGGGCGTTCTTCTTCTCGTGCCACCGATGGTCGGATCCTGCTTGAACGCCGGTGTCGATGGGCTGCCACTGGCCCTTGTCGTCACGGTAGTTCACCGGCGACTGGTACACCTTCCGGCTGACGGTGCCGTCAGCGTTGTCGAAGGCGGTGGCCGTTCGGGAGGACTTGCGTGCGTCGCGCTTGCTGGTGTGAGCGTCGAAACCCCGCGTCCTGCGGCTCTTGTTGTACCTGCCGCGCTTTCCGCTGCCGCCCGCCTTGGCATAGGGGTGATAGGCGTCGAGCTCACCGTGCCCCTTTCCCGGCGCATGCCCCGCACCCTTGCCCGCCCGGGTTGAGGCCGCGGAGGCACGGTGGCTGCGATGGGCGGCCGAACCGCCCTGCTGGTGCGGGATTTTGCCCCACTTCGGGTCCTTGAACCAGGACGACAACGACGTGAGGCTCGGCAGCGCGAACGCCCCCAACGCCAGGTCCTCGGCTTCCGCCTGCTGGGTTGTCAGCATCAGGGCCAGCGCCGTCAGTACGAGCAACGCCACCCGCCGTCTCATGCGGCGGGTACGACGGTAGGGGCAGGCACGCACGGCGGAGACTCCAGCGGACAGAAGGAAAAGGAAGCGTGCTGATCTTGTGTGTATGGAAGACCTAAAGAACAGACGCCATAGAGGTTCTTGATCCTTACATGACCAATACATGACCGCAGTTGAGCACTTTGCCGCAATGATCCTTTTCAGACTTGTCCGGATTTTTTCCAGTGAGTTACTTGATGCCGGACGAGCCGGGCACGGTGACACCCGCGCCACGCGACGATATTCGCTGGTCAGAGGGGACAAGCCCGGTATGCGCTTCGTGCCGGACACCCAAGGCCGGCCGCGAGGACGGGAGATACGGCACGTACAGTGCGCTTGTGAACGTGACAGAGGCGATGTTCGGGACACGGCAGCGCGTGCTGTTGTCCAGCGGTGCAGCGGTGATCGCGGCTACTGCCGCAGCGGTGACACTGCTGACGGGTGGAGGCGGCGCACACAAGAACCCGCCGACCCGCGCCCGCGCCTACAGCCAGCAGCAGGCATGTCTACTGACCCCGGCCAACGGCCTGGCCGACTCCGCGGTGACCCCAGTATGGAAAGGGATGCAGGACGCATCCGCACGAACCAGGGCCAAAGTGTCCTACCTCGCCGTGACGGGGCCTCAGAACACCGCCAATGCCGCCCCGTACCTCGCTTCCCTGGTCTCCCGACAGTGCACCGTCGTCGTGACCGTGGGCACCGCGCCCGACGGGGCAGCCACCCGCGATGCCAAGCGCTATCCGAAAACGCGCTTCCTGCTGGCCAGCACCCACGCGCAAGGCTCGGGCAGCGCCAATCTCACGAACACTGGAATCACGCGCGCGGCCATTGCGTCAGCCGTGACGGCTGCCGTCCACAACTGACCTCTCCCTGCCCCAACCACGAGCTGACTTGCCCTGTCAGGGATCACAGGTCGCGCAGGCGAGCAATTCGCACAGCACGACGGTCGTGACTCCCCCGGAGCTACCCGAGGAACGACAGCCGCACATGGCGGTCGGGATTGTCCCTGTTGGTGTCCACCAGGCACACCGACTGCCAGGTCCCCAGCTCCAGCCGCCCCCCGATCACCGGAAGGGTCGCGTGCGGTGGCACCAGGGCCGGTACCACGTGGTCCCTGCCGTGGCCGGGGCTGCCGTGCCGGTGCTGCCAGCGGTCGTCGGCGGGCAGCAGTTCGTGCAGGGACGAGATGAGGTCGTCGTCGCTGCCCGCGCCGGTCTCCATGATCGCGATACCGGCCGTCGCATGCGGCACGAAGACGTTGAGCAGGCCGTCGCGGCCCGCCGCCGCCTCGCGGAGGAAGTCCTCGCACTCCCCCGTCAGGTCGGTGACGGTCTCACGGCCGCCTGTCCCGATGTGGACGGTGCGTGTGGTGAAGGTGTCTGACATGGCTCCCATCCTCCCGCGTGCGCGGCCGGAGTGCCTTCCGGGCCCCGTGCGCGGCCCGGAAGGCGCTCCGGCCGCGCGGGAAGATCCCGTAGGCCCGCACTGTTGGATGAAACGTGAACGACTTTGATGTGCGCGCGGTGGACGTGGTGGTCATCGGCGCCGGGCAGGCGGGCCTGTCCGGCGCCTACCATCTGCGGCGTGCCGGGCTGGTTCCCGGCCGGGATTTCGTCGTACTGGACCATGCGCCGCACGCGGGTGGTGCCTGGCAGTTCCGCTGGCCCACGCTCACCTACGGCAAGGTCCACGGGATGCACGCGCTGCCCGGTATGGAGCTGACCGGCGCCGACGGGGACCGGCCGTCGTCCGAGGTGGTGGGCGAGTACTTCACGGCGTACGAGGAGGCCTTCGGGCTCCGGGTGCGCCGGCCCGTCGACGTCACCGCGGTGCGCGAGGGCGACGGCGGGCGGCTGCGCGTCGAGACTTCGGAGGGTGTCTGGACCGCGCGTGCGGTGATCAGCGCCACCGGCACCTGGGACCGGCCGTTCTGGCCGCGCTACCCGGGCCAGGAGACCTTCCGCGGAAGGCAGTTGCACACCTCGGGGTACCGCGGCCCCCAGGAGTTCGCCGGGCAGCACGTGGTGGTCGTCGGCGGCGGGGCCTCCGGCACCCAGCATCTGATGGAGATCGCCGGTGTCGCCTCCGGTACGACCTGGGTGACGCGGCGCCCGCCGGTGTTCAGGGAGGGTCCGTTCGACGAGGAGCAGGGCCGGCGGGCCGTCGCCCTGGTCGAGGAGCGCGTACGGCGGGGACTGCCTCCACAGAGTGTCGTATCGGTGACGGGCCTCCCGGTGAACGACGCGGTCCGGGCCGCAAGGGACCGGGGTGTTCTGAACCGGCTGCCCATGTTCGACCGGATCACCCCGGAAGGGGTCGCCTGGGACGACGGCCGCACCGTGGCCGCGGACAGCATCCTCTGGGCCACCGGGTTCCGTGCGGCCATCGACCATCTGGCGCCGCTGAGGCTCCGTGAGCCGGGCGGCGGCATACGGCTCGACTCCACCCGTGCGGTCCGCGACGAGCGGATCCATCTGACCGGCTACGGCCCTTCGGCCTCCACCATCGGCGCCAACCGCGCCGGGCGCTCGGCGGTCCGTGACATCCGGCGGCTCCTCGACGGCTCCGGAGCCCCCCTGCCCGTCATCGGCGCGCCTGCCGCCTGACGGAGCGCGGCGCCAGGTTGACGGCACACGAAGTTGACGAACACGCGAACAGGGGCGCGGATGTTCGCTGGAACGTGTGATCGTACGGGATTGGCTTGCCCGGCCACCGTGCGGAGCGACATGCTTACTGTGCGCAAGCGACGGGCTGCAGACCGCGACTGCGCAGTCCCATGAACCACGCACAAGATGAACACGCACAAGGAGAACGCACCACCATGAACTTCCTCACCGACCTGCTTGTCGGCATCGTCCACTTCGTGGGTTGGCTCGTCTGACACCCCGTTCCGACCGGCGCCGTCGCTTCCCGTCCCACGGGAGCGGCGGCGCTGTCGTGTCACCACGTGCCCGCCGCGGGGTGTCAGACGGTCGGGGCCAGTTCGCCGTCCCTGCGGACCAGCGCCGCGTACCGGCCGTCCAGGGCGAGCAGTTCGTCGTGCGTACCGCGTTCGGCGACCCGGCCCCTGTCCAGCACCACGATCTGGTCGGCGTCCCTGACCGTGGAGAGCCGGTGCGCGATGGTGATGGTGGTACGGCCCGCCGACAGGCCGTCGATGGCCTGCTGCACGGCATGTTCGGTACGGGTGTCCAGAGCGCTGGTGGCCTCGTCCAGGATCAGGACCGGCGGGTCCCGCAGGATCGTACGGGCCAGGGCCAGGCGCTGCTTCTCGCCTCCCGAGAAGCGGTATCCGCGTTCACCGACCAGCGTCCCGTATCCGTCGGGCAGCGAGACGATGTGCTCATGGATCTGGGCGGCCCTGGCCGCCTCCTCCAGCTGGGCGTCGGTGGCGTCGGGTCTGGCGAAGCGCAGGTTGTCGGCGACCGACGCATGGAAGAGGTAGGTCTCCTGGGAGACGACGCCCACCGCCCGCGCCAGCGTGGCGAAGTCAAGTTCGCGTACGTCGACCCCGTCGAGCGTGACCTGGCCGCCGGTCACGTCGTAGAGCCGGGGCACCAGATAGCTGAGGGTGGACTTGCCCGAGCCGGTGGGGCCGACGACGGCGAGGCTGCCGCCCGCGGGCACCGCGATGTCGATCGCCTCCAGGGTGGGGCCGCTCTTCTCGTCGTAACCGAAGTCGACCTGGCGGAAGCGGACTTCGCCCCGGACCGCGTCCAGCCGTACCGGGCTCTCGGGTTCCGTGATGTCCACCGGCAGGTCCAGATACTCGAAGATCCGCTGGAAGAGGGCGATCGATGTCTGCATGTCCACCCCGGTCGACAGCAGGCTGACCGCAGGGCGGAACAGGCCCTGCTGGAGCGAGACGAAGGCGACGAGCGTACCGATGGAGACCTGCGGCCCGCCTTCGTGGAGGGCGAGACCCGCGGCCCAGTAGATGACGGCCGGCATGGCGGCCATCACGATGCCGATGGTCGACATCCGCCACCGCCCGGCCATGCTGGAGCGCACTTCGAGGTCGACGAGCCGTTCGGACTCCGTGGCGAATCCGCGGGTGAGCGAGTCGGAGCGTCCCATGGTGCGCCCGAGCAGGATGCCGCTGACGGAGAGCGACTCGGTGACGGTGGCGGCCATCACCGCCATCTGCTTCTGCCGCTCGGTGGTGATCCTCTTGCGCTCACGGCCGACCCGGCGGCTGATCCAGACGAAGACAGGGAGCAGCAGGAGCGACACGACCGTCAGCCGCCAGTCGAGCGCGACCATGGCGACGACGGTGGCGATGACGGCCGTGAGGTTGGAGACCAGGGAGGTCGCGGTGGAGGTGACCGTCGCCTGCATACCGCCGATGTCGTTGGCGATGCGGGACTGGACCTCACCGGTGCGTGTCCGGGTGAAGAAGGCGAGCGGCATCCGCTGGAGCTGGGCGTAGACGGCGGTGCGCAGATCGTGCATGACGCGCTGTCCGACCGTGGTCGAGATCAGGGTCTGGAGCACTCCGAAGACGCTGTTCACGACCGCGGTGGCGATCATGCCCAGGGCGAGCAGGCTCAGCAGGCCGGTACGGCCCTGCGGGATCGCGGTGTCGAGGATCGCGCGCAGCATGAACGGCGAGGCGACCGAGACCAGCGACGAGGCGCAGACCAGCAGCCCCACGAGCGCAAGGCGCACGCGGTAGGGGCGGAAGAGCCGGACGATGCGCCGCACTTCGGCGGGCGGCTGCCCGGCCGCTGGGGGCGGGGGCGTCCCATCGGGGCGTTCGGGTTTCATGGGCTCCTTCGGCGGGTGGCTCGGCAGTGGTCCGGGGTGGTGCGGGCCCGGGTGGTGCGGCGGTGATTCCAGCAGAGAATCCGGCTGGGGTCCGGCAGGCGGCGCGGGACGGCGCCGCCGCGGTGCCGGATCCGCCGCGGTCACCGCACATGGCGTGAGATGGCGTGGGAGGGGATGGCATGGCGTGAGAACGGAACAGCCCCGGACGCACCGGGGCGGCCCGTCGAGCATAATGCACTGTTACCTATACTCACAATGCACATGGTCCTGTTACTGTTCGCCCATGTCCTCACCCCCGGGCGCCCCCGACGCCGACGGCCTGCTGGCCGAGCAGCTCCTGCGGCTGACGCGCAGGCTCCACCGGATCCACAAGCAGCATCTGGGGCCGGTCGGCGTCACCCCCGCGCAGTCCCGTCTGCTGCGTACGGTCGCGCACTGCGCCGAGCCGCCGCGCATGGCCGACCTGGCCCAGCGGCTCGAAGTGGTGCCGCGTGCCGTGACCAGCCTCGTCGACGCCCTGGAGGAGAGCGGTGACGTCCGCAGGGTGCCTGATCCGAGCAACCGCCGGGTGGTACGGATCGAGCTGACCGAGAGCGGCCGGGCCACCCTGCGTGCGCTGCGCGACGCCCGCCGCCGGGCCGCGGAGGAGATCCTCGCGCCCCTCGCCGCCGATGAGCGCGAGGCCCTCGGCGATCTGCTTGCCACCCTGATGGACGGGGCGGGCGGGAACCGCCCCTGACGGCAGCCCGCACTCGCCGGGCCACGCCGGGGACCGCGTCTCCGTTCACCGCCGTCGCCGTGCACCCGATCCCCGTACACCCGGTCTTCCGAACGACCGCCCTCCGTACAACCCCCCGAACCCCGTACACCCCACCCGTACAGCGCCCCAGCCCAGGAGGCTCCCCCCATGCCGCTGCTCGACCCGAAGCCCGGTGCACTCCGTCCGCGTACGGAGCGGGCGCCGGCGCCCGACCGTGTGCCGGTGCGCCGGGGGGGCGGGGCCCCCCGCCCCCCGGGCGGGGGGGGGGGCGAGCGCGCG